>NZ_DATCTO010000069.1 GCF_036567905.1 Candidatus Binatus sp. | reverse complement strand
CGACCGCGTGCTCACCGCCGGAAGCGATTTCCACCACGACGGTCAACGGCATAGTCCAGTTCGGCGCGCAGGGCGTTCTCGTCAAGGGAAACCTGACCGAATACGAGGACATCACAAACGCGCCCAATACCTTCTGGGGCTCGAATCCGTCCGGCATCGTGAACAATCCCGCGGCCGGCAACGGCGGGGTTTACCAGGGCGCGGCTACGGGATGCACCTGTATCAGCGCGAGCGCCGCCAATATTTCGAGCTTGCAGTATGCCATCCAGGTGAACCCGACCACCGATTGTCCGCCGTGCCCCACTCCTACCGTGACCCCGACCGCGACCGCAACGCCCAAGGTTCGCGGCAGCGCCGAACTCGACTACCTGATGCCGACGGCCGAGGCGACCGTTACGTCGCCGATCGCGCAGTGGACCTTCCAGAGCGACGCGCCGGTCGCCGGACCGATCACGCCGGGAATTCACGGCGAAGCCTATTTCATCACGCGTGACGCGATGCTCCACGCGATCGATTCGCGCGGGCATCAGATTTTCGATCGTCCCGCCGCAACGTCCGCAGTCGTCGTCGCGCCCGACGGCACGATTATCGTGCAAGGCACCACCGATTGGCTCTACGGACTTACGCCTGACGGCGTCCCGCGCTGGAAGGTGCAGGTTGGAGGCGCAGGCGTGCCGCTGGCGGCTGGCGATAGCGCAGCGTATGTCAGCGTCGGCAGCAATCTCGTCTCCGTCAGCTCTGCCGGACAAATCAACTGGAGTATCCCGGCGACCGCGGCTAATGCCGGCGTGATCATCCCCGGCGGAGTCATGATCGCGTCCGAGGGCGGCGATCTGACCGCCTATTCGACGACCGGGTCGCAGCTATGGAGCTTTGCGCCGGCCGGCGGATTCGCTGGTAATCTGGCGCTCGCAGGAAGTACCGTATATTGCGGCTCGCGCACCGGAACTCTGTACGCCGTCGATTCCGACACCGGCGCGCAGGACTGGAGCGTCGCTGGCGCAGGAGCGCCGATAGCAGGACCGGTAATCGATCCGATCGGACAGGCCTACTTCGGAGCCGGAGCGCTCTACGCCGTCGATTCCTCGGGCTCGATACGCTGGAGCTCGAAGGCCTATGCGCCGGGCGCGAACACTCTGGCCGTCGATTCCGCCGGCGACGTGTACGTAGCCGCAGCCGACGGAACGATCACCAAGCTCGGCGCTGACGGCTCGCCCGGATGGTCGTCGCATAGCGCGGGCAAGGTGACGGCGCTCGCGGCGTCGCCGTCGGGCGAGGTTTACGTGGCGTCCGCCGACGGCAGAGTCTCGGCGTTGAAGTAAGCTCGCGCGGCTGCACTTGCGCGCTTGACGCCATTCTCGCTCCCGGTGTCGAATAGTTAGCGATGGATGCAATCGACATAATCAAGCGCCGTCTCAAGGAAGATCGCGTCCCGGAAACTCCCGACGAGATTTCGCGCAAGAAAAAACGCCCGCGCGAAGTCGCCTTCATGGACGTCAACCTGTGCTTCCCGTGCGGCAAATGCCCCGAGTTCTGCCCCGTCCAATGCATCGAGCACCTCGCGCCTGGCTCGGTGCCGGGACGCGGCATGCAGCCGGTGCAGAACCGCTTCCAGGAATGCATCGGATGCTACATCTGCGTCGAGGTATGCGCGCTGCTCACGGACTACGACGCCGTCAGGATGTACGACAGCCGCCTGGTCGAGGAGGCGTTGGGCGTGAAGATCACGGACACGCCGCCGCCCGAGCCGATCCCCGCGCTGCCGTACGAGGAATATTTTTCAGAAGGTGGAGAGTATCGGCATCTCGGCAAAGGATCGCGCATCCGCGAGAAGATGAACGCCGAAGAGCGCGCGATCTTCGCCCGCGAGCGCGTCCGCGGCTGAGCAACGCCCGCGGCAGGGGCCGCGCGCGACAACGGAGCGCGGCCTTAATATTGGGTGCAGGGGTCACCCCTGCTATCCTCCTGTCGATGCCCGAGTTGACCGGCCCCAACTCACCTGCCTTGGGATTCCTGCTCGCGCTGGCGATCGGATTCCTGGTCGGCCGTACGCGAGAACCCGGACCCGACGATCCGCCGCGTCCCGGGATACGCGATTTCCTGATAATCGCGCTGCTCGGCGCGGTCGCGGGCCACGTCGGCAACCCGGCGGTCGCGATCGCATTGTTCGCCGGCACGATCGGCGCCCTGCTCGTGATGCGCGCACAGCATCCGGAGCGCATCGGAATCACCACCGAGCTCGCCGCAGCCGCGACCTTCACCTTGGCCGGCCTGTGCCTTACGCCGGACCGTCAGTTCGGCGCCGGGCTCGGAATCGTGCTCGCGGCGATTCTGGCGGAGCGCGATCAGTTGCGCCACTTTGTGCGCGACGCGATCTCCGACCGCGAATACATCGATACGCTGAGTTTTCTCGGCCTGATTTTCATCATCTACCCGCTGCTGCCGGCCGGCAGCTACGGACCATTCGGATTTTTCGAGCCGCGCAAAATCTGGCTATTCGTAATCCTCGTATCCGGCGTCTCATATGTAGGCTATTTCCTGACCAAGTTTACCGGGAGCGAGCGCGGCGAATTACTCACTGCGATAGTCGGTGCAATCGCCTCGACGACCGCCTATACTGCCGGGATCTCGCGCGCAGTCGCCGACGCGCCGGAGTCTGCCGTGCCGGCGGCCCGCTACTCGCTGATAGCCAATTCGATACTATTCCCGCGGATGCTGCTGCTTGTCGCGGTGGTCAGCCCGACGCTCGCGATCGCCGCGATCCCCGCTTTCGCTG
The DNA here is from genome assembly GCF_036567905.1 of Candidatus Binatus sp. Taxonomy (NCBI): domain Bacteria; phylum Candidatus Binatota; class Binatia (SeqCode); order Binatales (SeqCode); family Binataceae (SeqCode); genus Binatus (SeqCode); species Binatus sp. (SeqCode). The sequence goes on along the minus strand of NZ_DATCTO010000069.1, from coordinate 123,279 downwards.
CGATGATGCTCGCGGGTTTCGCCGCCGCCCTGATACTGGCCCCTGCACGATTGAAAAAAGGCGGCACGGTTGCGGATTCCACCTTCCGCAACCCATTTTCGATCCGCCCCGCGCTCGAGTTCGGCGTGGGATTCACGGTCGTGCTGCTGGTTACCCGCGTCGCCAAACATTACGCGGGATACGGCGGCCAGATGGCGGTTTCGGCTATCAGCGGACTGGTGGACGTCGATGCGATCTCGCTGACGCTGGCGTCTTTCGTTCAGGCAGGCACCAGCGCGGCGCGCGACGCAGTGATCGGTCTCACGCTGGCGGCCGGAGTCAACGCGATCTTCAAGTCCGCCGTCGCCGAGACCAGCCATCAGCCGGCCTTCTATTTGCGCCTGATGGCGGGGTTCGCGATCATGTTCGCCGTCGGTGCGGCGGCAATAGTCATTATCGATCCCGCTCGCGTCACCGAACTGGTAAGTCATCTGCAAGTGAACTGACTATGGATCTTATTGTTCATCGATTCAGACGCGGAGAGGAGCGCGAGGGGGGCTGCTCCCCTCGCCGTTCCGGTGAAACCGCCCGCCCTTTGTCATCCCGAGCGGAGTTTGCGGAGTCGAGCGACCAACGCGAAGCGATTTCCTTGTCATCGGGAGCCCTTCGACAGGACTCAAGTCTAACTCCAACTGCCCCTTCGGTATGGCTGAGGGCAGGCTCCGTCGAGGGATCAACGCGAAGCGATTCTCGGCTTCTTGCGCAAGGCGCTGTGCAAAGGCCCATCGGCGCGCCGGGGATGCTCGCGGTGGCAGTTCTCCTGCTCCTTCACGTTTCCGCTTCAATCTGGAGCGCAAGCCGCGAATCGGCCACCTACGACGAAACGACCATCATCCCCGGCGGATACGCGCGGCTGATGCTCCACGACTATCGCCTGACGCCGGTCACCGCGCCGCTGATGCCGATGCTGGCTGGTTTGGCAATCAGCCCGCTTCGCCCCCACCTACCCGTTGAGGAACCCGCATGGAAGAACGGCGACGGTTGGGGTTTCGGCTACTCCTTCCTCTATGGGCAGGGGCAGGGGCGGCTGCTGGTTTGGCGTGCGCGTCTCCCGTTCGTGGCGCTCAGCGCGATACTCGGTCTGGCGGTCTTCCTTTGGGCCAGGCAGCTATGGGGAACTACCTGCGGGTTTGCGGCCCTCTTCCTGTACGCCCTCAATCCCGAACTGCTGGCCCACTCACACTATGCCAACCTTGATCTCGCCATCAGCCTGGTAGCGACCCTCGCCCTATGGGCAGCGTGGAATTTTCTTCGTTCGCCTACGTTTGGCCGCGGCGCTCTGGCCGCCGCCGCCCTGGCCGTAGCGCCAGTCACGAAGTACAGCTTCCCGCTCGTGTTCGTAATGGCGGCCGTGGTGGCGCTCGCGATTCTGCTCGATCACCTCCTCCGGCACGATCACCGCGCGGCGCGCCGCCTTGGCGGGCGGCTGTTGATGCTCACGGGTGCCGTCGCGATCGCATCGTGGCTGGTGCTGTGGGCCGTGTTTGGCTTCAAGGCCGCCAACGGAACAACCCCCGCGCTCAGCTATCCACCGCCGGTCGAGCAGTTGGTAGCGGAGGGGCCGCTGCGCACGGTGCTGGTGGCAGCGCGCGATCACCGCCTACTGCCCGACGGGTTCGTGGATGGGGTCGCGAATATGATTCATCTCCCGCAAACCATCCAGATGTCGTTCCTCTTCGGACGCGCGAAGCCCGGGGGCTGGTGGTACTACTTTCCGGTAGCCCTCCTATTGAAGACGCCGCTCCCGCTTCTGCTGCTGCTCCTCTCGACGCCTTTCATTCGCGGTCCCCAGGCCTACGCCCGGCCCGCTCTCGTCGCCCTCGCCTTGCCCGCCGCAGTTTACTTGGCGCTTGCCATGGCCTTCAGGTTCAACATCGGGTACCGTCATCTTCTGCCACTGCTTCCGCTCCTATGCATCTGGGGCGGTCGGCAGGCGGCCGCTCTTTGGGGCCGACGCGGTCTGCGGCCGATCGCGCTCTTGCTCCTCGGTTGGTACGCAGTGGGCACTTGGCGGGTCGCGCCCCATTTCCTGTCCTTCTTCAACGAACTCGCCGGGGGGCCGACGTACGGCTATCATTACCTCGCCGATTCCAACTGCGACTGGGGCCAGGACTTGGAGGAGCTTGCCCGGCTGTGTCGCCGGCTCGGCCTGCAGCGCGTCAAGTTCAGCTACTTTGGAACCGCCAGTCCCGATGAGGCCGGCGTCCCCTACATTGCGCTGCCGCGTGTGGCTTGCTGCTGGCGCCCGCGACAAGAGACTATGAGCCTGCAGCAGGGAGATGTAGTGGCGGTTAGCGTTACCAACTTGGTGGGCGTCTACACCCGGCTCCCCGGCGCAGACCCCTTGCTGATGAGTGTGGACTTCGACGGCAAGCCGCAGATGATGCCGTTCGCTGACGCGATGGCCTACCTCGACAAACACTACCGGCCCTTTGCTCGCGCCGGCTACTCGATTCTCCTCTTCCGGCTCGAGCCCAAATATCGCATCTGAGAGGGCATCCCTGGGCGGGGACATCGACATGCATGTTGTCATCATCGGCGGCGGGTTCACGGGCCTTGCTGCCGCTTATGAGCTGACCCGCCTTGGAGTCGGAGTAACCGTAGTGGAGCGGGACGCCGAGGTAGGCGGGCTGGCCGGCACGTTCGAGGTGAACGGAGAGCGGCTCGAAAAATTTTACCATCATTGGTTTGTTAATGATTCCGCGATTATGCAACTCGTCAAGGATTTGGGCGGCGAGCAGAATCTGGTTTACCGGCCGACTCGAACCGGGATGTACTTCGCCCACAATTTCTTCAGGCTGAGCGAGCCGCTTGATGTGCTGAGGTTCACGCCCCTGAAGTACGCCGATCGAGTGCGCTTGGGGCTGCTGGTCCTGCGCGCGCGAGCGGTCAAGGACTGGCGAGCGCTGGAGTCTCTTACCGCCCAGCAGTGGCTTTCGCGGTTGGGCGGTGATGCGGTCTACAAAACCGTCTGGGAGCCGCTGTTGCGCGGCAAGTTCGGATCGTACGCGCCCGACGTTTCGGCGGTGTGGTTCTGGAACAAGCTCAAGCTCAGGGGCGGAAGCCGAAACCGGCAAGGAAAGGAAGTGCTGGTCTACTATCGCGGCGGTTTCGCGGCCCTGGCCCGCCAGCTTTCGTCGGCAATCGTTGCGGCCGGCGGTGAGATTAGGACCGCAGTCCAGGCGAGTTCCCTGATAGTCGATGGCAATCGCGTCACCGGCCTCGTGACCTCCCGCGGCGTGATCCAAGCCGACGCGGTAGTTGCGACCCCGGCGCTGCCAATCATTGCCGAACTGCTCGGCCCTCACGTTCCGGCGGGCTACCCGGAGCGGTTGCGCAGGATTCACTACCTCGCAAATCTCTGCCTCGTCCTCGAGCTTGACCGCAGCCTTTCCGAAACTTACTGGCTCAATGTGAACGATCCGAGCTTCCCATTCATAGGTGTCATAGAGCATACCAACTTTGAACCGGCCAAAACCTACGGCGGCCGCCACATAGTCTATCTGTCGAAGTATCTGTCCGAGGATGAGCCGCTCTATCACATGAGTGACCAGGAAGTGCTGGAATACTCACTTCCCCATCTCCGCCGCATGTTCCCGAATCTGACCCGCGACTGGATTCGCCGCCATCATGTTTGGCGCGCCCAGTACGCGCAGCCGATCGTGGTGCGCGGCTACCGCGAGCTCATTCCCCCTGCAAAGACGCCCCTGGGCGGATTCTATATCGCGACGATGGCCCAGATTTACCCGGAAGACCGGGGCACCAACTACGCAGTCAAAGAAGGTAGGGCCATCGCGCGCTCACTCTTTCCCCGACCCCTTCCAACCGGGCCCTTCGAGTACTCAGGGTAAACTCCGCCTGCATCATTGTTTTAACATTGGGTGCAGGGGTCACCCCTGCAAACCCACGGCGGGTTTCACATTCGATTAGTGATTTACCCTGCCCCCTACTCCTCATCATCGCGCAGCTTGGCGAGCACCCGCAGATCCTCGAGCGTCGTCGGGCCGCGCCAGCGCGCCGATTTCCTTGACGACGTGCGCGCGCAATCGTCTGCCAACCGCGGTTCCGATCGTATTCTCCCCGCGGGTAAGAGAAATTGCGCTGCCGCAAACGATCAGGCCGCCGGAGCAGGTAATCAAATCCTTTCCCGAGAGCCCTTTTCAAACCGCGGCGTCGCCCTCCAGCCGGAATCCGATCCGCACTTCCACCTGAAAAGCCGGATCGCCCGCCTTGTTCACCGAACCGCGAATATTATTGACCTCGAACCAGTCGATATTCCGTATAGTCCGGCGGGCCTTGATTAATGCGTTGCGCACCGCCTGCTGGATGCTATCCTCCGACACCCCGACAACCTCGATTATCTTGTACGTCTTATCCGGCATCAGACTCTCCTTAAATTAAGCTCTTCGGTTTTCCTGCTCAGTCATCATCGCGCAGCCTGGCCAGCACCGACAAATCCTCGAGCGTCGTCGTATCGCCAAGCGTATCATCGCCCGACGCGATTTGCCGCAGCAGACGCCGCATGATCTTGCCGCTGCGCGTTTTCGGCAGCGCCTCGGTAAAGCGGACGTCGTCGGGCCGCGCCAGCGCGCCGATTTCCTTGACGACGTGCGCGCGCAATTCGTCGCGCAACCTGCCATCGCCCTTGCGCCCGCCCTCCAGCGTGACGAATGCGACCACGGCCTGTCCCTTCATCTCGTCGGGGCGCCCGACGCACGCGGCCTCCGCAACCGCCGCATGCGAAACCAGCGCGCTTTCGATCTCCATGGTGCCGAGCCGATGGCCCGACACGTTAATCACGTCGTCCACGCGGCCCATGATCCATAAGTAGCCGTCCTGATCGCGCCGCGCGCCGTCGCCGGTGAAATAGGCGCCGTCGATCTGGACAAAGTAATTGTTCTTGTAGCGCTCGGGGTCGCGGTAGATCGTTCGCAGCATCCCGGGCCACGGCTTGCGCACGATCAGCAGGCCGCCCTGGTTGGCGCCGACGCTCTTGCCCTCGCGGGTGACGACGTCGGCCGCGATGCCGGGAAGTGGAAACGTCGCGGAGCCGGGCTTGGTGGCGATCGCGCCGGGCATCGGGCTTATCATGATCCCGCCGGTCTCGGTCTGCCACCACGTATCGACGATTGGGCATCGCTCGCCGCCGATAACTTTGCGGTACCACATCCACGCTTCGGGATTGATCGGCTCGCCGACCGAGCCGAGCAATCTCAGACTGGACAGGTCATGCTTTTTCACCCACGCGTCGCCCCATTTGATGAAGGTCCGTATCGCAGTGGGCGCGGTGTAGAAGATGCTGACGTGGTACTTCGCGATTATCTGCCAGAAGCGATCGTTGCCGGGAAAGTTCGGCGCGCCTTCATACATCACCACCGTCGCGCCCGCGGCCAGCGGCCCGTACACGGTGTAACTGTGGCCTGTAACCCATCCGATATCGGCGGTGCACCAGTAGATGTCGTCCTCCTTCAAGTCGAACACCCACTTCATCGTCATCAGGACATGGGTCAGGTAGCCGCCGGTCGTATGCACGACGCCCTTGGGTTTGCCGGTGGTGCCGCTGGTGTAAAGCGTGTAGAGCGGATGCTCGGCGTCGAGCGCGGCGGCATCGCATCGTGGGCTTTGCGCGGGAACCAGCTCGTCCCACCACAGGTCGCGCCCTTTGCGCATCTCGACCTTGTTGCCGACCCGCTTGAGCACGACGACTTTCCGGATCGATGGAGACTTTTTCAGCGCCTCATCGACATTGTTCTTGAGCTCGACGATTTGCCCGCGGCGCCATCCGCCGTCCGCAGTGATACAGACCTTCGCTTGCGCGTCGTTGATCCGATCGGCCAGCGCTTCGGACGAGAAGCCGGCGAAGACCACCGAATGAATCGCACCGATTCGCGCGCACGCCAGCATCGCGATCGCCGCCTCCGGCACTAGCGGCATGTAGATCGCGACGCGGTCGCCGTCCTTGACGCCGATGCTCTTCAACGCATTGGCGCACCTGCCCACTTCATCGGCGAGCATCTGGTAGGTCAGCACGCGCGAGTCGCCCGGCTCGCCCTCCCAGATCAGCGCGGCTTTGTTGCGGCGCGGGCCGTCGAGATGGCGATCAAGGCAATTGTAGGCGGCGTTGATCGTGCCGCCGACGAACCACTTCGCATGCGGGAAATTCCACTCCAGCGTTTTGTCAAACGGCCGGAACCAATCAAGGTTGCGCGCGCATTCGGCCCAGAACGCCTCCGGGTCGGCGTCAGCGCGCCTGCAGATCGCCTGGTGCTCGTCGAAGCTTTTGACCCACGCGCGCGCGCTAAACTCGGCGGGGGGAGGAAACTTGCGCGATTCGGTCAGCGTCGAATCGATATGAGTCGCTTCGGTCGGAGACATCGCACGAGCACCTGTCGATCAAGCTTGGAGGTCACACGCGACCGCGAGCTTCGCGCGTTTTCAAGCTTAAGTACAGGGTCGCGGCGTCGCCATTCTCGCGCCGGTTCGAATTGATTCCGCGCAGCCGCTCGAGCAGTTCATTTTCGATGCTCGCCGAGTGCTCAGCCGCGAGTTCCACCGCACGCGCCGCCCATCTGAGCACGACGCGCCCCTCCAAGCCTCCGAAATCGTCGAAGAACCACGCGCAGCTGGTGAGCGCCGCCTGCCCCGCGCAAACCATTTCGAACATCCCCAGCAGCGCTTCGCGATTGCTCTCGTCGGCAACCCCGAAGCGCTTGAAGAACTCTTCGTGGACGGCGGGATTCGGATCGATCAGCAAACGGATTGCGTCGCGCAGGATCGCGCCGGGCTCTTTCACAATCGCCGGGGCGAAGCGATCGTAAGTCGCCTCGGCATGGTTTTTCACGAAATCCATCGCGGCGCGAAGCGGCCCGCGCCATTCCTGCGAGGTGTTCGGATCGTGGCGGCATCCGCAGTTCGAGCGCCACCTTTCGACGCCATGCGGACAGCTCCATGAACTGGCGGACGCAATCTCGAATGATCCCGCCGCGGGATGCGCCGCCAGGTAGTCCGCGCAATTGGTGAGCACCACGTCGTCGCGGCGCTCCAGCGCCATCAGGGCGCGCGCCAGCTCCGCGGCGCCGTGTTTATTATGATGGCCAAACGTTTCGCCGTCGGTGGCTAACATCAGCGCGGCGCCGGGCTCCAGCTTGAGCGCGGTGTCGGCAATCCCGTCCGCCAGCCGGGCGCCGTCGGCCAATCCGTTGCCGAAGGAGACGCTGGTGGATAACTCACGGTCGAAGCGGAACACTGCCAGGCTCAAATCGCCCCTGCGCCATTGGAACGGCCCGGCGTTGCGCGACCCGGCGCCCGGGCCGCTGAACTTTCCTTGATCCGACGCGAGCATGACAAACCGGATCCCGGCCGCCGCAATCGACGCAAGCGTGTCGTCATCGGCGGCGCACTCGGGGATCCACATCCCGGCGGGCTTGCGGCCGAATCGGAAAACGAAATCGTCGATACCCCATGCGATCTGCAGCTCGCGATCGCGTGGCGGCAACAGCGGCAAAATCGAATGACTGTACGACTGCGCGATTGCGTTGCCATGGCCGCCGTGCGCATCGGCATACATCGCGTCGGCGCGGATCGTCGCGCGATACGCGGCCTTGCCGTGCGTCTGCAGCCATCCGGCCAGCGTCGGCCCGACATCGAAGCTCAGCGACTCGTAATTATTGCGAACGTGAACGACCGCCCCTTGCATCGTGTGGGCATGAGCGTTGGCCGTGTAACATTCGCTCAAGATTCGCTCGTTCCAGTTCGGAAACGGGGCAGCGCCATGCTCAGGACCGATCAAACCCGTCCATGGGCTCTCGCGCGGCGGCTGATAAAAATGGCCGTGGACTATGATGTACTTGGGTTCCCCCATCAAAGACTATGTTGCGCCTCCAAGCCGGCCTGCGAAAGCCCACCCGCCCAGCCAGAGTAAAACTTATCCGTCTTCTTTGCTGGATTCTGCCCAGCTTATCAAGCGAAAGAGCAAACTTAAGCGCTAACTATCCACAATCCTTGAACAATTCCATCCACAGGCAGGCGCCAAGCCCTGCACCCTTCCCTTTGCTCTCCTGACCGGGGTGCTGCCTACGCGCAGGCGGCGCGGAAGCTGCCGCGAATCGCGGGCTCGCCCTTTTGATTGAGCACGATCAAGTCGCCCTCGATCTGCTTCTCGCCGTCCTTCTCGAGCTTGTTGGTGACTTTGCCGGTGCAGGTGACGACGTCACCGGGCCATACCCGCGTGGCGAAGCGCACCTGGAAGCGGCGCACGTTGCCGACGCCGGCGTAATCGGTGACGGCCTTCGAGAGCAGGCCCGCGGTGAACATCCCCTGCGCGAAGACGGTCGGGATTCCGGCCGCCTCGACAAAGGTCTGATCGTAATGCAGTGGGACGAAGTCGCCTGACGCGCCCGCATAGCGGACGAAATCGGGACGGGTCACGCCTCTGATCTCGATTTTTGGAATCTCGTCGCCGACTTTGATCGAATCGAATTTGAGTTTTGCCATTTTGATCTTCCGATTGAATCGTTTTGCGCGGGCCGCCCGATTACGCTTTGACCGCTTGTCCGGTCTCGATCAGCGTTGAGCGCGCAATCGCGACTTTCTCGCCCTTCTGGTTGGTGTACTCGGTTTCCGTGATCAGCAGCGTCATCTTGCCGCCGCGACCGCCTTCCTTCTCGAGCACGTCGGCGACTTTGGAAACGCCGGTCAGCGTGTCGCCGACAAAGATTGGCTTGAAGAATTCGAACTCCTGCTCGCCGTGCAGGATACGGCGCAAGTCGAAGCCGCCGAAGCCGGGGCTGGAGCTCTCGTCGGTCCAAAACGCGCTGGTCTGCAGAAACGTGACCGGTACGGGGATTCCGCCCATTTCCTTCTTCGCCAGTTCCGGGTCGAAGTAGAGCGGATTGGGGTCTTTGATCGCGCGGGCGAACTCGCGGACCTTGCTCCAATCGACGTGCATCTTGAATGGTTTGCCGGTTTTCCCGACGGCGCTCTTGTCAGCCATATCAATCAACCTCTCTCGCTAGGGTCGAGGGAATTACTTACTGTTGCTCGATCGGTTTGTCCACTTACTCGGAAATTCGCATGCCTTCGCCGCCGTCGATAATCAGCAGCGCGCCGGTAACGTAGCTCGACGCGTCGGACGCAAGAAAGATGCACGGGTAGGCGATTTCCTCGACGCGGCCGAAGCGCTGCAGCGCGCGCGATCGCGCAACCATCTCCTTGACCTTTGGATTTGGCCATACGCGCGGCGCGGCGCCTTCGGTATCGATCGGGCCGGGCGCGATGCAGTTGACACGGATGCCCATCGAGCCCCATTCGCTGGCGTGAGAAACAGTCAGGTTGATGACGCCCGCTTTTGACGCGCCGTACGGAAGCATAAAGGGCGAACCATGCACGCCCGCAGTCGAAGAGATATTGACGATCGAGCCGGGGCTCTTCTGCTCGATGAATTGGCGGGCCGCCGCCTTGGAGCAGAAGAACACGCCGTCGAGATTGATTCCGACCACCGCGCGCCATCCGTTGGGCGAGAGATTCAACGACGGCGCCGCGATGCTGGCGCCGTGATTGTTAATCAGCACGTCGAGACGGCCGAACTGCCTGACCGCCTCCGCCACCATCTTGTCGCATTGCTCGGCGTCGCGGACGTCGACCTGGGTCATCTCGCATTTGCCGCCTGCCTTGCGAATTTCGTCGCGCACGCGCTCGAGGTTTTCGAGCTTGCGGCTGGCGATCAGCACCGGCGCACCGCGCAGCGCGAACTCCTTGGCGATCGACTCGCCGATTCCGGTCCCGCCGCCGGTCACGATCGTAACTTTGCCTTCGACACTGAATGGATTGTTCAAAATGAAAATTTCCTCCCGGAGGTTTCGCTGAGATTTATCGCATTGTTGCGACGCGATGGCGAGAGGCGCAGACGCGGAACTTAATCGTAGGTGAAACCCGCCGTGGATTTGCAGGGGTAACCCCTGCACCTTAGTATCAAGAAAAGATGCGGCCGGAGTTTAGCCTGAGCGAAGTCGTAGGGGCCTGTTAGAACTTTTTTGTGTCACTCCGAGCGCCGCGGAAGTGGCGTGGGACGCGGCAGCTTAACTGGGACGAGGCAAGACTCAGGTGGAGAGCTGATGGACGAGATCGATCAGCAATGGGTCCAGCAGGCGGCGCCGATTGACCGCCTCGCCTAGCGGAACGCAAACAATCGCGCCCCGCTCCTCGCCAATTAGTGAAGGCACGGCGCCGTCGAGAATGGCCTTGACGGCGCCGGCGCCCATCCGGCTCGCCAGCAAGCGGTCCCTGGCCGTGGGCGCTCCGCCGCGCTGGACGTGGCCGATCACAACCACGCGCGCCTGCATGTGCAGTCTGGCGGTAAGCGCCTCGGCGACCGGGATGACGCCCCCGGTGCGCGGTCCCTCCGAGACCACGACAATCGTCGAGCGTTTGCCGCGGCGATGGCTGTCTTCGACACGATCGCAGATGTCGTCGAGGTTGAACGGAATCTCGGGGACGACGACCGCCTTGGCGCCAGCACCGAGAGCAACCGCCAATGCGATAAAACCCGAGTCCCGGCCCATCACCTCGACACAAAAGACGCGTTCGTAGGCGAATGCGGTGTCCCGAATGCGATCGATCGCATCGAGCGCGGTGTTGACCGCGGTGTCGAAGCCGATTGAGTAGTCGGTGCCGGGGATGTCGTTGTCGATCGAGGCCGGGATGACGAAGACCGGAATGCCCGTTTCGGCGCCGAAGATTGTCGCGCCGATCATCGAGCCCTCGCCGCCGACGACGATGAGCGCCTCGATTTGGTGACGTTTCAAGTTGCGGGCTGCCAGCCCTCGGGCAGCGGGAGTGCGGAACTCGACCGAGCGCGAGGTCTCCAGGAAGGTCCCGCCGCGCTGGATTACGTTGGCGACGGAACGACTGCCCAGCGGCTCGGCCAGGTCGCGGATCAGGCCCTCGTAGCCGCGTCTGAAACCAATCACCTCGATTCCGGCGACCGTCGCACTGCGGACCACGGCGCGAATGGCGGCGTTCATCCCGGGAGCGTCGCCGCCGGCAGTGATAATTGCAATTCGGCGGGGGCGCGAGCCGGTCAGGTCGGAAGATTCATTGTTGCCATCGTCCATGGGAATGGGGAGCGACGCGCGTCACTCCACTATCGAGACTACCGAGCGGGACGAGCAGAACCAACCTCAGGCGGGTAGTGTCTAATTCGAGGCGATGATCCGCCACGCATGAATCGTGATGAGGACGATGATTACCACCGATGCAAGCGCGATGAGCGGATCGGCAATCGAAAAGCCTAGATAAACCAGCAGCGCGCTCAACACCACGGCAAGGCTCACGAACGCATCGATCAGGGCGTGGTCGCCGTCCGCCATCAAAGCTGCGTTGTTTATCGCGCGTCCCGTCCGGGTGCGGATTTGAGCGGCTGTCCAGTTACCGATTGCTCCGACCACGCCACCCGCAGCCAGCACGAGCAAGTGATCTGGGGGGCGGCCGCCTGCGACGCGCCTTATGGCCTCAATTCCCGCAGCCACCGCACTTACGAGGATTGCACCAAGAACAAATAGTTCCGCGTTGCGCGATGCGCGCCGGGAGGGTCGAACAAACGATATTGCGAGCGGTACGGCCGTCAGCGCGTCGCCGGTGTTGTGAATTAAGTCGGTTAGCAGAGCAACGCTTCCGGTCAGAAAAAAAATGACGGCTTGGACGGCGCTGGTTGTCGCAAGAACGGTCAACGAGAGCAGGACGGCTCGCAATCCTACTCTCCTATCTGTGTCGTTAGACTGACACTCCTGCGGTTGGTTCTGCGGCATTGTTCAAGTCTTCAATCGACGATTGCCGATCCGTCGCGTCGGCGGCCCTCGCGGGCGCCGTCCGCTATCAGGGCAGCCGCGAGGCTTGCATGCGTTCGAGCGCAAGCCTGGCCTCTTCCGAGGCGTCGCTGACAACGGCGCTGTTGTTGTCTGCCGCCTTTCTATAATGGTTGACGGCGGCGACTTTGTTGCCGAGCGCCTCGTAGGTGCGCGCCACGTTGACCTCGGCTCGGGGGTCAGTGCGGCAGGCCGAGAGCGCATCCTGGTAATATCCGAGCGCCTTGGAGAAGTCGCCGGCGGCAAAGCGGTCGCCGCCGCGCTGGCTCGCAGCCGTTTCGACGCCTTTGTCGCATCCGCCCGGAGAAGACGCCGCGGCGCCGGGTGTGTAGCCCTGATTCTGATTCACCTGGAGGGCTTCGATCTCCTGTTGCTGATGCTCGAGCTGCTCCTGTTGCTGTTGAACCAACAGCTTGGTGGCGTCGATCTGATCGCCCATGCATCCCGCACCGATGAGAGCGAAGACGCCGAGCACGAGCGCAAACAGGATTCGCCTCGCCGGGTTGGTCACGGGTATGGAAACTACGCTGGTGCTGGATTTATGTCGCATCGCTACCAATACTGGCGAATAGCCGCGCCGTGTCAATGCCGAAGTGCGAAGCGTTCGAAACCGTAAAACAGACAGGGAGAAGCGACGGTGATTCGACATAAGAGAATCATGCTGAGAATATCGATGGTGCTGGCTTTGGCCGCGCTGTCGATCGCTACGACACGCGCGGCAATAGCCGCGGCCCACGAGCCTACGCTGAGTGCCGAGCAGGCGCTCAAGCTGCTGCTCGAGGGCAATCAGCGTTTCGTTGCCGGCAAGCTGGAACATCCCAATCAGACGCCGGCGCGGCGCGCCGAACTGGCCAGGGGACAGCATCCGTTCGCCGCGGTGCTGGCATGCTCGGATTCGCGGACGCCGCCCGAGATAATTTTTGACCGCGGACTTGGCGATATATTCACCGCGCGGGTGGCGGGCAACAGCGCCGACCAGGTGGTAATCGAAAGCCTCGACTACTCGGTCAAGCATCTCGGCGTGCGGGTGGTGATGGTACTGGGGCATCGCCGATGCGGCGCGGTGACCGCCGCAGTCGAGAGTTATGATAACGAAAACGTCGGCCCGATGCTCAAAGAGTTGTACCCGGCGGTGCGCGCAACCCGTGGCATGCCGGGCGATCCGGTCGAAAATGCGGTGCGCGAGAATGTGAAGCTGGTGATGAAAAATCTTGCCGCTTCGCAGGCGCTGTCGGCGATGGTCAAATCGGGCGAGCTGAAGATTGTCGGCGGCATTTACGATCTCGACACGGGCACGATCGAGATGCTGAAGGACTAGCGTTTTTCAGTCACCCGCGGCGCGCGGCGCTGCTAGCGCGCGGGCTGCGTCACGACCACGCCTGCGAGCGATGACGCGGAATGGCCGTCCGCCGTGGTCGCAGTCACAGTGACCACGTAGCTGCCGGGCTTGGTGTAGGTGTGGAACATCGCGGTCGGCGGCAGCGTCGAGACTTGTCCATCGCCGAAATTCCATATGAAGGATTGGAGCACGGTCTCCGGATTGGCGCTCGACAGGATGAAGCCAACGGTCAGCGGCGCCGGCCCGTATCCAGGCACCGGTAAAAGCTGAATCTGCGCAATTGCAGGCAGCATCATGGGCGACGGCGTCGCAGTCGGGACCTGCGCCAGCGCGGAAGAACTCAATCCGCCCAGAGCCAGTGATGCAACGACAAACGCCGCGATCAAGCAGTTACGAGTCAATGTCGTTGGCGATTCGATGCCCACGCCTTTTTCACTTTTCCACTTTATCACTGGTCACTGCATGACGATTCCGCCGTCGGGATGCAGAATCGATCCGGTGTAGTAGCGGCCGTCTTCGCCGGCGAGGAACAGCGCGGTGTTGGCGACATCGACCGGCTCGCCCATCCGATTCATCGGCACGCGCTGCATCAGCGGCGAAAGGTCGGGCATCTGCTGAAGCTCGGCGGTCATCGGAGTCTTGATGAAGCCGGGGCCGATCGCGTTGGCAGTGATATTGAACGGCGCCAACTCGGTGGCGAGCACCCGCGTCAGCATCCAGACGCCCGCCTTGCTGACCGAATATTCGCCGGCGCCCGGGAGCGGGATTCGCGCTGCGGCAGAGGCGATATTTATGATGCGTCCGCCGTTGCCCGCCTTGATCATCGCGTCGGCGCAGGCGCGATCGGTCAGGAACACGCCGTCAAGGTTGACGCTGAGAACCTTGCGCCAGTTGGCAAAGGACTTGTTGCTCAGAAAGGCGACGTCGGGCTGGCCTTCTTCACCATAGTGCGCGTGTGAAATTCCTGCCGCTGCGACCACGATGTTCACGCTGCCGAACTCCTTGACCATCTGCGCCACCATCGCATTGACCTGCGCCTCGTCGCTGGTATCGACCTGATACGCGGTCGAGCTGCGGCCGAGCTTTTTAACCGCGGCGGCGGTTTCCTCGGCGGCGGCGAAATGGCGATCGGCAACGAAGACGTTGGCGCCCTCTTCGGCGAATCGAATCGCGGTCGCGCGTCCGATTCCGCTGGCGCCGCCGGTGATCAGTGCGTTTTTGTTTTCGAGTCTGAGCGCCATCAAAGATACTCCCTGGCAACGGTTCTCGTGCGGTTGTTAGCACGAGGGGACGGCGCGCTTCCAGCAAGCGAGCAACCAACCCGGCGCAATCGCGCGCATGAAAATCTATGCTCGCGATTCGGGGTCGAATAGAATTGCCGGCTATGGCACAAGAGCAAGCGGCTACCGTGCTAACGGAGCCGACCCACCGATACCTCGAGGTTGAAGGACTCAAGCTTCATTATCTGGATTGGGGCGGCGATCCCGACAAACGCACTTTCATTCTGCTCCACGGCGGCGCGGCGCATGCGCATTGGTGGGACGGCGTCGCTCCGATGCTGACCGCATACGGGCGCGTGCTCGCGCTTGATTTTCGCGGTCATGGGCGCAGCCAGTGGGCGGATTCAAGGAACTACGGGCCGCCGGCGTATCTGAAAGACGTCCGTGGCCTAATCGACAGCCTCGGCACGCGCGTGGTGCTGGTTGGACATTCGATGGGCGGGGTGGTCGCGCAGTGGGTGGCCGTCACGCATCCGGAGTTGCTCGACGCGCTGGTCATGGTAGATGCGCCGCACGGAGGGCCGCCGCTGTTTCGCCGACTGATGTGGCGATGGCGCCGGCGATCGCACGGCGGCGTTCGTCCCGAGCTGCGCTCGGCCCGCGACATCATCCGCAAGTTTCGCCTGCACCCGCCCGAAACGAATCTGACGCGGTTGGAAATCGAGCGGCTCGCGTTGCTCGGCGCCGAGCAGCTGCCCAGTGGCGCGTGGGCGTTTCGCTTCGATCCGCAGACGCGGGCCTGGCGCAAGCATGGCAACCGGATGACCAGGCCGAAGCTGAAGCAGATCACGATGCCGACGCTGCTGCTGCGCGGCGATCAGAGCGGTATGGTGAGCCGGTCGCACGTTGCGCGGATGCATCGGAAGATTCGCGGATCGGTGCTGAAGGAAATTCCGCGCGCGTTCCATCACGTGCCGCTGGACAATCCCGGCGATACCGCGGCAGCGATTATCGAGTTCGTCGGGAAGCTATAGCCGGCGGCGTCACGCGCGGAGCAGAAAGTCGCTCAGGTCCATCGCGTATTCGCCGTCGCTGAGCGTCATCGACTTGGGCGAGCGCTTGAGCATCAGGCGCGAGATGTCCTGCTCCTTGGGCAGCAGGTAGACGATGTCCCCGGAACCCATCGAAAATATGCGCACGCGCTCTTCGCCGCGGCGTTCCTGTCCGGCGACCTCGTAGGAGCTGACGTGAAATACGAAGCCGCGGGCGCGCACCAGGACACCATCGGTTTGCTCGACGACGCCCACGAAAATCCGGGTGTTGTCGTCTTTGAAGAGCCTGCGATCGATGAGGACGATCCGGTCGCCCTCGCCCATTGCCGCCATCGTGCGTTCCTCCTGTGCTCCGCTGATTAGCCCGGGCGGGATTCTAGTTGATCGCGAAGGCTAACACGACGCGCCAAGATCTATAGCTGGGCAGTGGGTCACTGACCCATTGCCCAGCTATCTTCATCCGACCCCAACCGCCGGCGTTGAACAACCATCAAGCGCTCAGTTGCGTCTCGCCCTGGGCGGCAGTCCATCCCCGCACGACGTCGCTCAGTTCGCGAGCTCGAATCAGGTCGAGCCCGAAGCGAATCGGCAACGAACGCGGCAACGCCTCGACCGCCTCGCGGCCACCGGGGCGTGCCGCAAGCCGGTCGAGCAGGCGCGAGGTCACGGTCCGGCGCTGGCCGCGCAGGTATTGGTCGTTGTACATCCTGACGATCAACTCGGCCGCCAGCCGCACCGCATCCGACATGTTCATCGAATTGTCCGCAAACTGATCGAGCGCCTGCTTGAGCGGGAACTGATCGGGATTCCATACCGCGACCGAACCCGCGCGCATCAGCGTCTCGATACCCGGGGCGGCGAACGAGTAGCCCCATCCCGCCAGCTTGGTGCTGGCCGTAGCCAGCTCGACCGGATCGAGATTGCCCGCCTGCGCACGCGCCTGCAACGCAGCCTCCGTCCAGACGCGGCGCACCCCGAACTCGGTCTTGGCGAGATCGGCAAGGATCATGTCGTCGGTCCACAGCACGTGCCCGGGCATCGAGGCGATCACGATGCTCTCGGCGCCATGGCGGCCGAAGAAATTGATCAGGCGCTCACGGCGTTCATGATCGATCGAAGCAAGCACCGCACCCTCGCGCACGCGGCAGACCGACTGCAACGCATCCGCGAGCCCCTTCAACTGAACGTCGGCGCGCTTGCCGTCGTTGCCGTTGCTGGTGAGCGACGCGGAAAATCCGGGCGGCAGGCGCAGCAGGGTATCCTCGAACGCGAGCCGCCGAAGTTCGGCCAGGGTGGCCTGCGAGATGACGAACTGGCGCGGCCAGCTCGGCAGCAGGCTGAGCCGTCCGAGCATGCACAGGGTGGCGATCGCGGTAAGATCGAGCACCACCGCATTGGCGCGCTCGAAGGCTCCCAGAGCGGCCGCGAGTTCCTCGGGCGAGCCGGTGCAGCACTTCAGCGGCGCCCCGGGGCGCTGCGCCAGGGTGAACATGGTTTGCAGATCGTTGAGGTTGATCCGCTCCGCGACCGCGTGGATCGGAACCGGCTTGCTGGCGTAGGTGAGTTCGGCCCGTTTGATAACGTCCTCGCGCTTGCCGTTGACGGCGGCATTGCCCTTCCCAGTCCCGTTGCCATTGCTTGCTTCGAACATCGAGTCGAAGCTGTCATTCATTTCGCTCCACGGAATCGCGTCGGCGCGCACGTAGCTGACTTCGATTTCGGCCTGGCCGGGAAACCGCGCCTGCCAGTTGACGAGACAATCCATGTACCGGTAGGCGTACTTGCTGAGCATCTGCTTGACCGTCGCTTGGCGGCGGCTGAAGCGGCCTTCGGGCAGCTGAAATTTCTCGCCGGCCCGCTTGCCCTTGACGGCGCGCGTCATCGGATGTTGCGGGCCGTACTCATCGAGCGCCTCGTCAGCGTCGTTGGCATCCTCGAGCAGGATCCAGCGTTCGGTGTTGGAATTCTCCTCGACAAAACTGAGCGCGGCGCCGGGCCCGGCGGTATCGAAGTCGGGTATGTGCGGCATCGGGCCAACCGGCCCGAGCGCGGCCATGTATGCGCGATGCGAATCGACGCTGTCACCCTGGTGGCGCAGCAATTCGTAAGCGTAGGCAAGAGCCTCGTTGGCGCGGCCACCGTCGCGCATGAATTGCACGGCCGCGCGGCCGAGCGCAGGGGGAATTTCCCGCGCCGAGGGCATCGCATTGGGGTCGGTAACGACCAGATCGGTCTTGCCCAGACGAGCCGCAACGATCGAGCGCCGCAGTCGGAGCAGCCGGTCGTCGGGATGTTCGCGCAGCAGATCCTCGAGTCCGGCCAAGGCCGCTTCGGGATCGTTGCGTTCGAGCTTGTCGAGTTGATTGGCGCTTGCGCCGGCGTCGATAGCTTGTTCGGGATGCAACTGGCGCGAGATCTCGCTCACGATGTCTTCGCGGCCGAGCCGGCTTGCGCAATCCAGCAGCCGACGCGTGTCGATGCCGGTGCTGCCGGCGGGCGCGAGCGTCTGCCACAGCGGCAGCGCGTCGCGATAGCGCCCCAAATCATGGAGCAACGCGGCCAGCTTGCGCCGGCTGTCGGCGGCGGTGTCGGGCCCGATCTCGGACAGAGCCTCGTCGGCAAACCTGGAGGCCTGATCGAACTTGCCCTGGGCCAAACGAAGATTGGCGCGCAAGGTCTGCATCGTGACCTTGGGCAGGCGCTCCTCGGAAATCGACGCCAACAGCGCGTCGGCGTCGTGATAACGCTCGAGCATGGCAAGCGCTTCGACCGCGGAATCGACGGCGAAGGGAAGATCGCCGGCGGGAATCGCCTCCGGCCGCGAGATCGAGCGCATCAGCAGCTCGGTGGCCTCCTGCAAATCGCCGGGTTCGTCGCGCTCGCGGAGCGTGACCGCCAGATGGTAATCGATGTCGTCGCGACCGCCCACGGAGGCGGCGCGGCGCAGCACCTCGACCGCCTCGGTCAGGCTGCCGCGCGATCGCAAAACAATTCCGTACTCGCACAGGCCGTTGGCATCCTCGCGCTGCAAGCCGTGCGCCTGTTCGATATCCTTGCCGGCGCCGTCGGTGTCGCGCAGCGCGATTCGTGCCTGCGCGCGTCCCATCAACGCCTGCACTTCGCTGGACGCCAGATGTTCGGCCTGCGCCAGCGCGAGCGCCTGAGTGAAGCAGCTTTCGGCTTCGCGCACGCGGCTGCCGTCGTTTTGCGCTGACGCCTCGGTCGAGCCGGCCCCGCCGGCTTCCAGTTCATTGAGTAGAATCGCCTGTCCCAGGACCAGCCACGGGATCGAATTATTCGGCAACGCGGTGCTGGCGAGGCGCGCATAACGCTCGGCGCGATCGAAGTGCGCGTCCAGCAGCGCGCGGCGCGCCATTACGACCGCGACTTCCGGATCGGATGCGAGTTCGGGTGCGACGTTTTCTTCAAGCGCCCGGGCATCGAGCGACTTGGGCGCATTGTTCAGCCACAGCGCAACCGCGCGGCCGCTGGAGGGAAACTGCATGCGCAGCTTGTCGGCCAGAGCGAATGCACGTTCGTGCTCACCGAGCAGTTCGTGGGCGAGCGCCTCGTTGGTGCAGGCATTCTCCTCGTCGGGCTGCAACGATTTCGCCGCGATGAAAAGCATCGCCGATTTGCGCGGCTCACCTTCCTTCAGCCACGCGGCGCCAAGATACGAGAGCACGCGGAACTTGTGGATGTTCGACAGCTGGCTCCACTTCTGCTCGCGCAGTCTGAGCAGCGCGAGCCGGGCCAACTGATATTGGCGGCTCTCGAGAAGCGTCGCGGCGGCGGAGATCTCCTCTCCCAGCGCATCGGAAGGTCCCGCCGCCGCGGGCTCGCATCGAGCCTCGAGATGAACCACCGCATCGGCCCGGGTCAGAGCCTGGCGCTTGGCGACGGTCCCGAAATCGGTGAGGATCTGAGGATATTCGTCGAGCAGTTCCTCGATGTCGTCCCAAGTCAGGACCTCGATCGCCAGGATGCCGTCTTTGCGGTTCGCACGGTTGAGTTCAAACAACGAACGCTGCAAGCCCTCGGGCTTGGCGGCCGTAGTCGCGATCACGAAGCGCCCGATTGGGAGCTTCAGGCTCGCGGCCCGGTCAACAGCGTCCTTGATCTCGGCGAGCGTCAGGTCGTTTTGCGAAGTGCGGAGCTCGCACTTGACGGCGGCGAGTTGCGGGCGTCCGCTGATCTCGATGAGGTTGATTCCCTTCTCGGCGCGTTTGGGGTCGCGGAAGCGCTCGAGCTGAGGAAGCTGCCAATGACGCCTCAGGAGTTTGAGACAGAGTCTTTCGAACTCGTCTGCGCTCCTGGGCAGCGGATATTCGGGGGCGAATTTTGCCATAGTGTAACATTGCCTAACACAATGTCGGCTGCGTAGGAAGCCCCTCAAAGGTCGTGGCGGGCAATAATCACTTTCGGCACACAAATGCCGCTGATAAGATGACCTTTTCACCATGCTTAGTCTCGACAACCTTTCCAAGTCTTACGGGGGCCGCAAGATCCTCGACCGGGTGAGCTGGTCGATGGCCGACGACGGGCGGGTGGGCCTGGTCGGACTCAACGGCGCGGGCAAATCGACCCTGCTCAAGATGATCGCCGAAGTGATCCCGCTGGATTCGGGCCGAATCACCCGTCCGCAGCGCACCCGGGTCGGATACCTGGCGCAGGACGCTCCGGAGATGGGCGGAAGATCCGTGCTGCGCGAGACGCTGGCGGCGCTGGACCGGATGCAGGCGCTCGACCTGCGACGCAAGGAAGTCGAGCAGATTCTCGTCCACGAGCATCGCGGGCCGGCGCACGACGCCGCGCTCGAGGAATTGGGCGAGGTGCTGACCGAGCTCGAACGGCACGACTTTTACAGCGCCGAAAGCCGCGCCACGTCGGTGCTGTTCGGGCTGGGCTTCACCGATGAAGACCTCGGCCGCGACGTCGCCGAATTTTCGGGCGGAATCCGGATGCGGATTGCGCTGGCGAAGCTCCTGCTCGACGCGCCCGAGTTCATGATGCTCGACGAGCCCACCAATCACCTGGATATCGAGGCGCGCAACTGGCTCGAGGATTATCTGTGCGCCTACCAGGGCGGGATCATCCTGGTCTCGCACGATCGCTACTTTCTGGACCGCGTCACCACGCGCACCGTCGAAGTGTCGCGCGGGCGGCTCACCGAATACCTCGGCGGCTACTCGCGGTATCTCGTTGCGCGCGAGGAACGCTTCGCCGCCGAGATGGCGGCGTACGAGAAACAGCGCCTCGAAATCGGGCACATGGAGAGTTTCATCAGCCGGTTCCGCTACCAGGCGAGCAAGGCGCGCCTGGTGCAAAGCCGCATCAAGCAACTCGACAAGCTCGAACGCCTCGAACCGCCGGAAGGAGCGCAGAAGCCGCCGGCGATTTCGTTTCCGAAATGCGACCGGAGCACGCGGCGGGTTTTCGAACTCAAGGGCGCGGTCAAACGCTACGGCGCACTGACGGTTTACGATGGCGTCGACCTGACAATCGAGCGCGGCGCGCGAATCGCGCTGGTCGGTCCCAACGGATCGGGAAAATCCACGATGATGAAGCTGCTGGCGGGCGTCGAAGCCATCACCGGCGGCGAGCGAATCGTCGGCGCCAGCGTGCAGGCTGGATACTTCGCGCAGAATCTCGCCGAGTCGCTCTCATATGAAAAGACCGTGCTCGAAGAACTGAGCGACAGCGCGCAAGGCCGCACGATGGCGGAGATTCGTTCGATTCTCGGCGCGATGCTGTTCTCGGGCGACGACGTGTACAAGCGCGTGCAAGTGCTCTCGGGCGGCGAGCGCGCGCGCCTGGCGCTGGCGAAGGTGTTGGCGCGGCCGAGCAATTGCCTGTTGCTCGACGAGCCGACCAACAACCTCGACATCATCGCCAAGGACACGCTGCTCGACGCGCTCAGGCGATTTCCGGGTACCGTTATTATAGTCAGCCATGATCGTTTCATTCTCAATGAGCTGGTGACCGAGGTGCTCGAAGTCGGCCAGGGCCATGCGATTCGCTACCTCGGCAACTACGATGAATACCTCGAGAAGAAGGCGCAGTCCGGCGCAGCGCTGCCGCCCTCGTCGCAGCCGATGCGGTCCGGGCCGGTGCAATTGCGCGATACGCGCGGCAACAACGGAAATACGTCGCGTCCAAGAAAAGCGCAGCCGCCGAAGGCCGCCCAGCCGGTGAAGGCCGGGCATCCGGCAAATGACGATCGCGACGCGCTTCGCAGGCGCGAACGTATCGCGCGCCAGCGGACTCAGATCGAAGCCGGAATCGAGCAGCGGGAAACCGAACGCGCGGCGCTCTCCAGCGAGATGAACGACCCCAACTTCTATCTCGCGCGAAAAGACGCCGACGATCTGATCGCACGCTACGAACGATTGGGCCGCGAGATCGAAAAGCTATACGCGGACCTGGTCAAGTTCGACGAAGCCGCCTCCGCCTGAGCGCGCCCCGCAAGCCCGCGCGCTCAGCTCAACTCTCGGTAAAATTCGCGAATGTCGGCGGCCAGCAGTTGCGGCTCCTCCATCGCGGCGAAATGCCCGCCCTTCGGCATCGCGGTCCATCGCCGCACGTTGTACGCGCGCTCGGCCCAATGCCGCGGCGGACGCACCAGCTCCGCCGGGAACATCGCGACTGCGGTGGGCGCCTCGATTCGCGTCCCGGGCTGGAGCCGCCACGGATGATGGCGCGCCTCGTAGTACAGCCGGGTCGATGAATTAATCGTCTGCGTGACCCAGTAGATCATCACGTTGGTCAGCAGCTGGTCGCGGGTAAAGCTCTGCTCGACGTCGCCATGACAAT
Organism: Candidatus Binatus sp.; assembly: GCF_036567905.1. Taxonomy (NCBI): domain Bacteria; phylum Candidatus Binatota; class Binatia (SeqCode); order Binatales (SeqCode); family Binataceae (SeqCode); genus Binatus (SeqCode); species Binatus sp. (SeqCode). The sequence continues at coordinate 100,955 of NZ_DATCTO010000069.1, read as the reverse complement.
CACTCCAGGTGCGGAATTTCTCGACGATCCACGCCGCCAGTCCGGCCGGCGAATCGTTGAGCCCGTAGGCGAGCGTCTGCGGCTTGGTGCCCTGGATCCACTGGTATCCGGTCTCGGCGGTGCGGAATCTTTCCATGTCGCCGAGAAACACCTTCTCTTCGGGCGTGAGCTCGGGCGCGCTGCGTCCTTCGGCGGGCCCGATCGCAATCATGTTGAGATGGATGCCGAAGACGCTGTCGGCGTGCACCTCGCCGATTCGCGACGCGATCGCGGCGCCCCAGTCTCCGCCCTGCACCGCGTAGCGCCGGTAGCCGAGCACCCCGGTCATCAGCTGGTGAAACAGCTCCGCCATCGCCTGGATATTCATCGCGCGAGCGCGCGGACGATCCGAAAACCCGTAGCCGGGCAGCGACGGCGCGATCACGGTGAACGAATCTTTTGCGTCGCCGCCGTGCGCCGCCGGATCGGTGAGCATCGGGATTAGTTCCATGAACTCGTAAATCGATCCCGGCCATCCATGAATCAAAAGAATCGGCCTGGGATTCGCGCCGCTGCCTTTTTCGTGAATGAAGTGAACTCCGAGTCCGTCAACGCTCGCCTTGAAATGCGCGAAGCGATTGATTTCGCGCTCATGCGCGCGCCAGTCGTATTTGGTTCGCCAGTACTCGACCAGTTCCTTCAGATAGGCGAGATTGGTTCCATACTCCCACGCGGTATCAATAACCTCGTCGGGAAAACGCGTGTTGTCGAGCCGCGCGCGCAAGTCGGTGAGCACTTCGTCGGGCACCTCGACGCGCAACGGCTCGATTTTGCCACCGCCCATGAGAACCTCCCCGGCAAGGTCAATCGCCCGCCCAAACTGGCAAGCCGATCGACACTGACACTGAAAAAACTACTTCTTCGCGAGCGCTTGCCTGGCGAGTTCGCTGGCAGTCTTGCCGTCAAGCCCGGCGCCGAACTTGTCGCGCAGCGCCTTCATGATCGCACCTATCTGCGACGCGCCCGCCGCAATCGCAGCCGCAATTTCCGCGCGCACTTCATCGGGCGAGGCCGCGGCGGGCAAATACGACTCGAGGATTTTTGCCTCGGTCTCGTTCTGCTCGATCAGATCCTGGCGGGCCGCTTTGCGCGCAAATTCCAGCGCTTCTTCGCGCTTGGCCCGCTCGCGCTTGATTATTTGCAGAATCTCGGCGTCGTTGGGGTCGCGGCGAACGTCTTTTTCGAGACGCGAAATCTCGGACAACACGCCGCGCAACGCCATCATGCGCAGCTTGTCGCCGCTCTTCATCGCGGCCTTGAGATCGTCCTGAATCTTGCTTTTCATTTTTTCAGTGACGCGGATTTACTTTGCGCCACGGCGATCAAACCCAACGCGGCCGACGTGGCCGCGATTCCTGTTCGCGCATTCAGTGACGCGGACCTTTTCAGTGACGCGGATTTACTTTGTGTCACCGCGATCAAACCCAACGCGGCCGGCGTGGCCGCGACGCCTGTTTCCGCAGACCGCAATAGCATCTCGGAAAAACTACTTATGCGCGGCCGCCGTGCCCTTGGTCTCGACATCCTCCCATTTCGGAGGTTCGACTTCGGTCCACTTGCTGCCGTCGAGACGGTAGTTGAACACCAATATCTTCTGCTTGCCGGTCGGCCTTCCTTTGCCCTCGCCGGTTTTGGACGGCGTGTACTCGGCCGCCTGCAGTTTCGCGAGCACGGTCCAGTGTCCCTCCTTCATCGCCGGCAGATACAAGAACTTTGCGTGCTCGAGATCGACGTACGCCTTGCCCGACGCCTTCTTCTCGCTCTCGTCACTCAGATAGGAATCGGATTCGTTCGCGACAGTGTCGCTCAGCGCCTGGCGTTGCGCCGGGGGAATGGGATTCGACCTGCCGGTACCAGCAGCACTCGGACCGGCAGCATTCGGACCGGCAGGACCGCTGTTCTTGTAAAGATCCTTCTTGACTTCGATCGCGCGTGCGCTGTTGGGCGCGAGAATCGCCGCGACAATCAGCCCCGCCACCACCAGAGTAGTACACGGTTTCGCAGCCATCTTTCCTACCCTCCTCGAATTTGGCTTATATCACGGCTTCTCCGGATTAGCACGACTGCGACGACCAGCGCATGGCGATTGCGGGAGCGCAGGTCAAGGGCGGGAATCTCAGTGGGTAGCGTTTGCCTCGATCAAAGCAAAGCGTATCGGAACCAGCACCCAGCTTTCGACGGCAATCCCGCCGTGGCGGGCCGGCACAAAGCGCCATCGCGACCGAACTGTTTCCAGCGCGGCGTCGTCGAGCGTGTCGAAACCCGACGAATCCGCAACTTCGGCACGCTCTACGGAACCGTCAGCGCCGACCAGCACGCTGACCGTCACGGTGCCCTGCTGGGCGCGTCGCCGCGCGACGGCAGGGTAAGCGGGGGGAGGATTTGCCGCGTAATCGGCGTGGGCGATCGAATTTGGATCGCCACCGCTACCGCCGTCGCCGTTGCCGTTGCCGGCGGCTGCCGCTGCTCCGCCGCTTGGTCCCGCGGCGGCGCCGATGCCGGAAACGGCCGCCGAAAAAGAACCGGACGCGCCGCCCGGTGAATCGTCGCGATTGTGCCAATGCTCGTCATGCTCTGAATCTGCCGATCGCGCGGGCGCGAGCGAGCGCACCGGCGCCAGACTGGCGACTTCGGAATCCGGGTCTTCAACGCGGTGACGCGGCTTGCGCGCGGCCCGCGGCGGTGCCGACCGCGGCGGTGCCGACCGCGGCGTCGCATCCGCCAGCTTTTTCTGTTGCCTTCGCTGATCGACAGAAACCGATTCAGGATTCGCGCGCGGCCCGCCGTTCGCATGAATCGACGCGGCCCCGGACGCGCCATCGCGCGCGCCGCCGCGTCCGGCAGCGCCGTCTGTCCCTTCGACGAGATAGGCGACAACCCAATCGCCGGGCGCGGTGGCCATCGGCGACGCAAAACACACGATCAAACCGACAATCGCCACGTGAGCCGCTATCGAAGCTGCAAACGACGCCACATGACGACTCGGGCGCCGCCCGACCGCATCATATGAAAATTGCGATTTGTTCTGTTCGTCCAACGTCGCCCGGCCGGGCTGAAACTTCGCGGATGGAAATGGAAGCGGCCAGGAGCGACGAACGACTACGCGGCAGTACGGCGCCGGCAGTAGTCACTGAAAAGACTCCTGAAGCCTCCCTCTCCCGCGAAGGTTCTTTCGGCTCCATCGATTCGACCCGGTCGCCTGACTCGACGAGCGCCGCGACTCTCGCGCGACGCTCAGCCTTACAGTTGCGGGGCAGCGCCGGTATCTCACCGGCTTCCCCGGGCGAATCTCAGAGAACACTACGCGCCTTGAGCGCCAAGTCAACCGCCGGCTAGTCATGCATTTCGAAGCCGAAGACGTGGACGCGCGCTACCGAGCCCTCCAAGGCGAAGCCCGCATCTTTTCCTCACTAAGGTGCAGGGGTTACCCCTGCCCAAGGAAGTGGGAAACCCACGATGGGTTTCACATTACAATCAAGTGATTTACTCTTCCCCTCCTCACCCGGCCGTTTGACAGTTTTCGCACAATTACGGAAGACTCGATCTCGGCGGAGGTCGGCGTCCATCCCCGCGCGCAGTCGCGGCGGGAGTGAACCGTCCTAATGCCACGAGGGAGAAAGGCTTATGAAGTTTACCTGGTTCCATCTGATGCCGTATCGATTCCTGCCCGCAGACTTCAAGGAAAAGTATCGCAGCGTGTGGGTCGATATCCCGCGCGACCTGTACGATCCGAAAGTCGGGCATCGTCTCTATAATGACTACCTCGATCAGCTCGAATACGCCGACGCGATGGGCTTCGACGGGCTGGGCGTCAACGAGCATCATCAGAACGCATACGGGTTGATGCCGTCGCCGAATATCATGGCGGCCGCGCTCAGCCGGCGCACGCGCAACGCGAGCCTGGTCGTGCTGGGCAACTCGATCGCGCTCTACAATCCGCCGATTCGGGTCGCCGAGGAATTCGCGATGCTCGACGTGATCTCGGGCGGGCGCCTGGTCGCGGGATTCCCGGTCGGCACCTCGATGGATACCAACTTCTGTTACGGCGAGGTCCCGGCCACGATTCGGGAGAAGTACTACGAGGCCCACGACCTGATCATCAAGGCGTGGACGGCGAAGGATGTCTTCTCGTTCAACGGCAAGTACACCAAGCTGCGCTACGTCAACCTGTGGCCAAGACCGCTCCAGCAGCCGCATCCGCCGGTCTGGATTCCGGGGGGAGGCTCGGTCGAGACCTACGACTTCTGCGCCGACCACGGCTATCAGTACAGCTTCCTTTCCTACTTCGGGTACATCGCGGGCAAGAAGGTCGCCGACGGCTACTGGGAAGTCATGGCGAAGAAGAACAAGGAATTGAATCCTTACAGCCTCGGCTTCGCGCAGGTGGTTGCGGTCTCGGAGACCGATGAGCAGGCGGAGAAGGACTACGCCCCGCACATGGATTACTTCTACAACCGCTGCCTGCACGTCTATAACGGCTTCGCCGACGCTCCGGGCTATCGCACGGTGAAGACGATCAAGGCCGGAATGCTCGGCCAGGTCGGCCAGCAGGCGGCGATGCGGCGTGAAGGTCTCGAGTGGAAGGACTTCGTCGAGCAGGGCTTCGTGATTGCGGGTTCGCCCAAGACGGTGCGCGAGCGCCTGCGCGAGGCGATGAAGTCGCTCAACTGCGGGCATCTGATGATGATCATGCAGGTTGGCTCGATGCCTCCGGAACTGGTGCGCAAGAGCACCACTCTGTTCGCCACCGAGGTCATGCCGCACATGCGCGACCTGTGGAGCGGCTTCGAGGACAAGTGGTCGCCGAAGCGGATGGCGCAAAATGAGATTGCGATGCCGGCCGCCGTCCATTTCCAGAGGACCGAAGTCAACGGCAAGGCGCGCGCGGCCGCGCCGGGCGCGGCGGAGGTCCGGGGCGCGAAATGAACACGACTCAGAAACTTCTAAACGGAAAGTTCTCGCTCGAGATGCAGGTTTATGGGAGCGGCGAGCCGATCCTGTACCTGCACGGCGCGGGTGGACTGATGCCGGTCGAGCCGTTCCTTGAGGATCTCGGGGCGCAGTTCAAAGTCTATGCGCCACAATTTCCCGGCTACGGCGAATCCACGGGCAGCGAGCATATCGACGACATCGCGGACGCGGTGCTGTTCTATCACGAGTTGATGGACGAACTCGGCATCCCGAGCGCCAACCTCGTCGGCCATTCGATGGGCGGGATGATTGCGGCCGAGGTCGCGGCGTTCGACGTGCATCGCGCCAGAAAGCTGGTGCTGATCGCGCCGGCCGGTTTCTGGATCGACGAAGTGCCGATACCCGACCTGTTCGCCGCGCAGCTTACCGAGATTGCGGGGCTGCTGTTCCACGATCCCAATTCGCCCGCGGCGCAAATGATGACCTTGATACCGTCGGACTTCAAAGCGCTCGAAACGATGTACGTCGAGCGGGTGAAGCGGCTGGCGGTGGCGGGCAAATTTCTGTGGCCGATCCCCGACCGCGGCCTCAAGAAGCGCGCCTATCGCATTGCCGCGCCGACCCTGCTCTTGTGGGGCGACGACGACAAGCTGATTCCGGCGGCCTATGCCAGGGAATTCACCAGCCGCATCAAAAACAGCAGGCTCGAAATAATCAAGAATGCAGGCCACATGGTGATGTACGAGCAGCAGGAAGCGCTCGTCGGCGCAATCGGAAAATTCCTGAAAGGTTGACCGCGCATGGCAATCGAAACGTCGGATTCCACTGGCGCGTCGCGGGGATGGTTCCTCACCCTGATGACGGTGCTGTTTATCGTCCTGGCACTTTCCGATTTCACCAAGGCGCTGCAATTCGCCCAGAATCCAGCGGTGGGCGGCCTGGTGGTTTTCGGTCACAAGTTCCACGGCGTCGCGAAGAACCTTGTGCTCGGTCCGCTGTTCGGCGTCGTGTTCCTCATCTACGCCCACGGCATCTGGAACATGCGAGCGTGGGTGATCCCGCTCTCGATCGTCTATGCGTTCTACGTTCCCTACAACCTGGTGCTGTTCTGGTACACGCAGCCTGAGGGGCCGCGCCCGATTGGGTTCATCGTAGGCTATCTGGCGATCGCGCTCATCGGTTCGATCGGCACGGCGATCTATCTCGCCTATCATCGCGGGCGGCTGAGTTGAGAGTCGCGCCGATGAATCCAGGGATTTTTTGGGAGTTGACGGCGACGCGGCACAGTTTTAAATTGCAACTATGAAAATTTACGATTTTACCGGAGCTCCGAATCCACGCCGCGTGCGCGTCTTTCTCGCGGAAAAAGGCATCAGCGTTCCCTACGAGCAGGTCAATCTTGCTACTGCCGACAATCGCAAGCCCGCGTTCCTGAAAATTAATCCGATGGGCGGGGTGCCGGTGCTCGAACTTGACGACGGTACTCATATCCCGGAGTCGGTCGCGATTTGCCGCTACTTCGAGGAAACCAAGCCCGAGCCGCGACTGATGGGCGTTGACGCGAAGGACAAGGCCGTGGTCGAGATGTGGAACCGGCGGATGGAGTTCGAGATCTTGTGGATGACGGCGGGCGCGTTCCGCAACACCAGCGACTTCTTCAAGGGACGCATCCCGCAAGTTAAGGAGTACGGCGAAATCTGCCGAAGCGCGGCAGTCAAACGGTTGGAATGGCTCGACACGGTGCTCGCCGATCGCGAGTTCATCGCGGGACCGCGCTACACGATTGCGGACATCACGGCGCTGATCGGAATCGATTTCGGCCGGCTGACTGGGATCAAGGTCGAGGAGAATCAGAAGAACCTCGCGCGATGGCATCACGCGGTATCGAGCCGTCCCAGCGCCAAGGCATAGCGCCGACTCACCTCATCGAAGCATGACAGAAGATTGGGGCGGTTCGCGGGGAGCGGACCGCCCCGTTTTTTTTTCAGCGCGAGGCGGACTGGGCGACGACCGTCGGCGGATAAATCGGCGTGTAAATCCGGTACAGCATCAGGTAAACAATCACGCCGGTCACCGACACGTACATCCACAGCGGCCAGGTCCATCGCGCGATTCGGCGATGGCGCTTGAAATTGCCGCGGAGCGCGAACCAAATCGTCGCAAACACCAGCGGCACGATCGCACCGGCCAGGATCACGTGCGGAATCAGAATCGAGAAGTATAGCGAGCGGACCCAGCCTTCGCCGCTGAAGTGCACGTTGCCGACGTTGTAGTGATAGACGAGATATGACGTCAGGAAAGCGGCGGAGAAACCCATCGCGCCGATCATGCATGCGCGATGCGCTCGCACCCAGCCGTTCTTGATGAAGATGAATCCGGCCAGCAGCAGAACCGTGGCGCATCCATTGAGGAGCGCGTTGAGCGGCGCCAGCGAATGATAAGAATCCAAGTTCCCCAAGCTTTCAAAGTTGCGGAATCGGCGCCTGCACTGGAGGCGGCGCGACCGGGTGCGCACCCATCTCGGCCGGATTCGTCACCTTGATCTTGTGATCGAACTTCGTCCACATCCGCGTCGTCAGATCGGGCAGCAGCATGAAGCACAGAAAGGTGACCAGCACTATCGGAATAATTGCGATGAGCGCGAGCGCCCTTTTTTCCATCGCCAGATGCATGAAGTACATCGCCACCAGCACGGCCTTGGCCCACGCCAGCGCGATCAGCAGGCCGACTTTGGCGACGTGCGGCAAGCCGGTCGCATACACGCCCAGCTCGATTCCGGTCAAAATCGCCAAGTAGATAAAAACCGCAATGTAGTTCGGCCCGCTATGATCAACCTCGTAGCTTGAAATCGCCGCTTGCGTCGTCATGGCTTTAATTTCATCTCCAGACCGTAGTCGTTGGAAAAACTGGCGTCCTAAATCAGGTAGATGAAGGTAAAGATCAGGATCCAGACCAAGTCAACGAAGTGCCAGTAGAGACCCGCGATCTCGACCAGGCCGGCTTTCGCCTGCGGCAACTTGCCCATCCTTCCGCGAATCAGCAACACGCTATTGTACACCACGCCGCCGAAAACGTGGCAGCCGTGAAAGCCGGTCAGGATGAAGAAGGTCGCGTCGAACAAGTCGCGCTGGATCGACATCCCTTTTTCGGCGATCAAGTGATGCCACTCGAACGCCTGCATCCCAAGGAACACGATCCCGCCGAGGACGGTCAGCGCCATGAAGGTTTGGAACTTCGACTGCCTGCCGTGTTGAACGCCGTCGAGCGCCTCGACCATCGTGACGCTCGAGCAGATCAGGATGAAGGTCATGATCGCGGTGGTGGTGATTCCCAGGTAGTCGGCAGGCGTCGGCCAGTTGGGATTGTTGATGCGCAGCGCGCCGTAGGCCGCGATTCCGGCGCCGAAAGTCATTGCGTCGCCGACCAGGAACGTCCACATCCCGAGCTTGCCGAGGTTTCCCGGGGTCAGCGACGGTTCCAACTGATCGGCGTGCACGGCGCCGCGATCGTGGGTCTTTACTGCAGCGGCCTCGCTCATCGCAACCATCCTTTTCGGGGCAAATGGCTATAGCCAGTGCTCACTTGAAATGACTACCCTCGTCACCGATCAGCGCTTCGCGATGGTGGGAGGAGCGGAGTTCCGGTCCTGGCGAATCGACCGCCGATAAACGAAGTAAGTAATCCCGCCGATTGCGGCAAACGAGGCATACGGCGACGCCATCAGGAACAGCGCGCTGGCCTTGTACGCGTGGAGCGCGTGACTGCCCTCCGAGAGCCCGCACGTCGCGCACGCGCTGGCCAGCCGCGGGGCCGCCGCGACAATCGCGCTCACGATGGTTATGGCCGCGGCCTTGAGCTTTCTTTTTTTCATTTTTTCACTGCCCCGATTTCCCCACGGACAAAGCTACATCAGATATACCAGCCCAAACAGCAGCGGCCAGACCGCGCAGACGAAATACCAGTACACGGCGCATACCTCAATCCCGCCGGCGTTACGAGCGTTGTACCTGCCGCCGAGCGCAGCCATCGCCACGCACGCGAGCCAAATGACCCCGGCCGTCACGTGCGCGCCGTGGCATCCGATCAGCAAATAAAAGGTGCCCCCGTACGTGCCGCTGGAAAGCTTGAGGCCGTGCGCGACCAGCCGCACCCATTCGCTGCCCTGCACCGCAAGAAACGTCACGCCGAGCGCGAGCGTTGCCAATAGATAACGGCGCAGCAGGCGCTGGCGGCTGCGATGCACCGCGCGCAGCGCGAGCGTCATCGTGAGCGCGCTCGACAACAGCACCAAGGTGTTCACCCAGGTGACCGCAATCGGCAGCCGCGGCAAGGCGGGCGGCGGCCAGAAGGCGGCTTGGAGGCGGAAGATCAGGAATGAGCCGATGAGCCCGCTGAACAGCATCATCTCCGCCGCGATCAACATCATGATCGCGAGCATCGCGCTGCTGATGAAGGCGCGCTCGCTTTGATCGCCGCCCGCGCCGGAGTCGGACGATCGGCCGCGCCGGATCGGCGCCACCAACGGAAGTACTTTCGCGGTCGATGCTGTCACGCCGGGCGCCATATCAATGCTTCATCAGAATCGTCACGACTGAGACCGCTACCAGCAGGATCATCACGCCGATCAGTATCTTCAGCGTCCGCCAGATGTCCTCTTTGCGCTCCTCGCGCTTCACCAGGCCAGCCACGGCGGTTCTCACACGCGATCCAACACGAGCACCAGCCACACGATGGGCAAATAAACCAGCGACGCGAGCAACACCCGGCGCGCCGCGCGCGAATTACCGGGCGAACGGACCATCGCAAATCCAAACATCAACATGCCCAGCCCAAGCGCGGATGCGATTACCATGTAAGGGATTCCAGCGAAGCCAAGCATGGTCGGGACGATTCCGACCGCGACGAGTCCGAGGCACCCGGCAATTACCACCGGATTCGAAGGATTTCCCCCGCGCGCAGTATCATCCGGAAGCAGCCGGATGCCGGCGCGTGCGTAGTCGATGCGGAAGAGCCGCGCGACCGCAAATGTATGCGGCAGTTGCCACAGGAACATGATCGCGAACAGCACGATCGGCTCCAAGCCGAGGCCGCCGCGCGCCGCCACCCATCCCGCCACTGGCGGGAGAGCACCGGAAACCGCGCCGACGACGTTGCACATCCAGGTATATCGCTTCAGCGGAGTGTACACGCCGAGATAAATGATTGTGATTGCGGCGATCACCGCGGCGCAGAGCGGGTTCGTCGCGAGCGTCAGGTAAACGAGGCCGGCGGCGGTCGCGCTCACGCCGAACACCAGCGCTTCGGCCGGGCGCATCCTCATGTCGGGCAGCGGACGATGGCGCGTGCGATCCATCATCGCGTCGGTGTCGCGCTCGACGTACTGATTGAGCGCCAGCGTGCCGCCGGCTGCCAAGGCGGTACCCGCCAGCAGATTCAGCGCGACGGTAACATCGAATCCCGTGCGCCCGCCCAGATAGAAACCGGCCAGCGTCGTGACCAGCACCATCAGAACAATGCGCGGCTTGGTCAGTTCGAAATAATCGCTGACGCTGCCGTGTGGCAGCGCAAGCGCAGATTCAGCGGTCGCCACTCTGACATTCACGCGGTCACCTGCCGTTCGATTACGCGCGAACTCGCGTGCGACTCGATCGCGTGGGCGCGAGACGGCGCGCCGAGGATGCGATATGCACGAAGCGTCAGCGTCAGGCTGGTCGCCAGAACCGCGGCGCCGACCGCAACGTGGCTGGTGGTCGGGAGCACCGCGCGGTCGCTCCAGATTGTGATCGCACCGAGACAAATCTGGATAACCAGCAGCAGAAACAACCCGAGCGCGGGGCGGCGAAGCGCGCCGACCTCGCGATGCGTCCGCAGCACGCGCGCGACCGTCCACAAAACCATCGCGGTGACAACCACGGCACCGCATCGATGCGCAAAATTAACCGCGATGTACTCGTTCCAGTACGGCGGCGCCAAACGGCCGAACGAAAGCGGAAAATCGGGGATCACCAGCCCGGCGCTCATGTGCCGCATCACCGCGCCGATCAAAATTTGCAGGTAAATGACGGCGGTCATCGCGGCGGCAAGTGTCGGCAGCGGGATTCGCGACGGCGGATCATCGACGTGCGGGGTCGTGCTCCAGCGCGGATTGGTGAAAATAGCGATCGATACCATCAGGCACAACAGCGCCTGAGCCGTGGCGGCGTGCGCAACCGCGATCGCCAGCGGCAACTCGAACAGCACTGTGATTCCGCCCAGCACGGCCTGCACGACGATCAGTCCGAACGCGAGCACGACAAGTTTGCGGACCCATCGCCGCGGCTCCGCGCGCCATGCCCATGCCATCAGCACCAGCGTAAGAACTACGACTGTTCCGGCAGCCAGGCGATGGCCAAATTCGAAACGGATGCCGCCCTCCCACGCCGGAATGAGTTTGCCGAACGCCAGCGGCCAGTCCGGCACGGCCAGCGCAGAACCGGTCGAGGTGACAAGTCCGCCGACGAAGATGAGGCAAAAAGTGGCGCCCGCGGTCAGCACCGCAAAGCGATGCAGTCCGCGCGCCTGCTCATCCCCGGCTGACAACTGCAACTGATTCATTCGCTGTTAGCGCGATCGCCTATCCGCCGCGTCCCTGTGGTGTTCAATCAACTGCGATTGCGGCAGATAATCCTCCGCAACCTCGGGCGAGCTGTACTCGTACGGTCCCCGGTAAACGATCGGCACCGTACCGGGCCAGTTGCCGTGCGGCGGCGGCGAAGGCGTCGTCCACTCCAGAGTATTGGCGTGCCACGGATTCTCGGTGGCCTTGGCGCCCTTGAAATAGCTCCAGATGATATTGGCCAGCAGCAGGAACTGCGCGGCGCCGAGCACGAAAGCGCTGATCGAAATAAATTCGTTAATCGGAATGATCGGCTTCAAAAAATCGTACTGCTGCGGATTGTAAATCCGGCGCATGTGTCCCGCCATCCCCAGGATGTGCATCGGGAAGAAGGTGCAATTGAACGACACGAAGGTGATCCAGAAGTGAATCTTGCCAAGCCGCTCGTTCATCATGCGGCCGAACATCTTGGGATACCAATAGGTAATTCCCGCGAAGACGCCGAACAGGCTGCCGCCAAATAGCACGTAGTGAATATGCGCGACGATGAAGTAAGTATCGTGGATGTACATGTCCACCGGCGTGCACGCCATCCAGATTCCCGACAGTCCGCCGATCACGAACATCGCGACAAACGCCAGCGCGTTCATCATCGCGGTGGTGTAATGGATGTTGCCCTTGTAGAGCGTGCCGAGCCAGTTGAAAGTCTTAATCGCCGACGGCACTCCGATGATCATCGTCGTGATCATGAAACCGCTGCCGAGCACCGGATCCATCCCCGACACGAACATGTGATGGCCCCACACGATCCACGACAGGCCCGCGATCGCGATCATCGCATACGCCATCGCGCGGTATCCGAATATGGGCTTGCGCGAAAACGTCGAGATGACGTCGGAGGCGATCCCCATCGCGGGCAGGATCATGATGTAAACCTCGGGATGGCCGAAAAACCAGAACAGATGCTGCCACAGCAGCGGCTCTCCGCCACCGGCGGGCAGAAAGAAATGGGTGCCGCCCAGTCGATCGAAGAGCAGGAGCGCGATCGCCGTCGTCAGCACCGGAAGCGCGAGCAGCAGCAGAATCGCCGTGATGAACAGCGACCAGATCGTCAGCGGCAGGCGGAAGAAGTACATGCCCTTGGTGCGCATGTTGATGATCGTGGTGATGTAGTTGATCGAGCCCATCAGCGACGACGCGCCAAGCACGATGATGCTGATGCACCATAGGTTCTGGCCCCAATCGACGCCGGTGTAGATTGGCACCGCGCTCAGCGGCGCGTACGAGGTCCATCCCGCGGCCGCAGGACCGCCGGTTACGAAGAACGAGGAAAGCAGGATCACGCCCGCGACCGCGCCGGTCCAGAACGACAGCATGTTCAGCTTGGGGAACGCCATGTCGCGCGCGCCGATCATCAGCGGGATGAGGAAGTTGCCGAAACATCCGACCAGGATCGGCATCACCACGAAGAAGATCATGATCGTGGCGTGCATCGTGAACATCGCGTTGTAGGTATTGGGCGGAATCGCGCCCTCGTACATGAACGGTTCGGGCACCCAGTGAAATCCCGGGACCTGGGTCTCCGGCCACGCCAGCTCCCAGCGCATCAGCATCGCCATCAGGCCGCCGATCGCCATCATGAACAGGGCCATGAACAGGAACTGCTTCCCGATCATCTTGTGATCTTCGGAGAAGATATAGGTGCGCCAAAAGCCGGGCGCATGAGGCTCCGCGTGCGCGCCGTGTACCGCAACCGCTGCCGTACTGCTCATTTTGGGCTAGCTCCTTCGGTCGCCGAGGGCGGCGCGGGCGGGTTTGCATACAGGTCCTTGAGCCACTTGTCGAAATCCTCTTGCGACTCGACCGTCAGATTGCCCTTCATCCCCGAATGCCCGAAGCCGCACAGCTGCGAGCACGGTATTTCGTATTGCCCGGTTTCGGTCGCTTCGAACCAGACGTGGATGATGCGGCCAGGCACCGCGTCCTGCCTCAGACGCATGTTCGGGATGTAAAAACTGTGGATGACGTCTTTCGAGGTCAGATCGACCCGCACCACTTTGTTGACCGGCACGTGCAGCTCGTTCTCGACGATGATGTCGTCCTTGGTGCCGAGTTTGCCGTCGGGCCCCGGATAAGTGAATTCCCAGTTGAACTGCTTGCCGGTCACCGCGTAGAACACCTGCCCCGGAGGGCCATGCTCCTTGATATCAGCCCACGTCGAGCGGCTCATGAACGCCAGCACGATCAGGATCGCAGCGGTCGCTGTGGTCCAGATGATCTCGAGCCGCGAATTGCCTTCAATATATTCCGCCTTGCGGCCAGGCCGGGCGCGATAGCGAATCATGAAGACCACCATCGTGATCATCACCGCGGTCCAAACCACCAGCACGATCCAGAAGATCAGCTCAAAGAGCCAATCGATTTGCGGTCCGAAGGTCGAGATGTCGTGCGGAAAATACAGATACTCGAGCATCGAAGCGTCACCTCTTCGCTGCCAATGTGCAAATTCCGGACGAGCACTCGCCGCGCCGATCAAGGCGGCCGATGCAACGTTCCAACGCCTTGCGATTCATGAACTGAGTGTGATTATGCCCGCCAGCGCAACGATCAGGGGAATGAAAAAACTTTGTTGACCCACCAAAACGTCCGCTTAAGGCTGTTCATGATATTTGCATTTCGGTAGTTAATTCAAGTGCTTCGTGGTCCCATGATCGCATCGGCTGCGGGTCCGGCAATCAGGGATTGGGGCGAGATTGGCGGCGGCAAATGTTTGGGCTACAACGGCTAGTCGAGGAAGAGGAGGTTTCTATATCTTATGCCCGATCGTGCGGCGACCATTTCCCAAGCCTTCGAGGCGCGGGCGCAGAAGTACGGTGCGCGCGTATTCTTAAAGGACAAGCCCGGCAAAGTCTGGACCGACCACTCGTGGACCGAAATCTCCGACGCCGCCGGAAAGCTTCGCGCCGGCCTGCTCGGCTTGGGCGTGCGCGCCGGCGATCGCGTCGCGATCCTCTCCGACAATTGCCCCGAATGGATCGTCGTCGATCAGGCCGTGATGGGGCTCGGCGCGATCGTCGTGCCGCTTTACACCACCAGCGGACTCGAGGAAACCGCACACGTCATCAACGACTCGGGAGCGAAAATCGTCGCGGCCAACGGGCCCGAGATGATCAAGAAAATTCTCGGTCTCGGCAGTTCGATTCCCGCCGTCGCGACAATTGTCGCCATGCATCGCGGCGCCGAATCCGCACCCGCCGCGGACGCAGCGCCCGCCATCATGACGCTCAAATCGGTGAGCGGCGATGCGCCGGCGGCGATCGTCGAGGGCAGCCGCGACGACCTCGCGACGATCATCTATACCTCGGGCACGACCGGAACGCCGAAAGGCGTGATGCTCTCGCACGGCAACCTCCTTGCCAACTGCGCCGACTCGCTTGCCGCACTTGCGCTCAACAACACCGACATGACGCTGTCGCATCTGCCGATCGCGCACTCGTTCGAACGGACCGCGGGTTACTACACCGTGGCGATCGCGGGAGGGACGATCGCGTTTGCCGAGAGCCTCGGGCAGATCGCGGCGAACCTGACCGAGGTCCAGCCGACCGTGGTGCTCACGGTGCCGCGCCTGCTCGAAGTGATACATAGCCGCGTGATGCGCACGGTGGAGGCCTCGCCTCCGATCCGCCAACGACTGTTCAAAATGGCGCTGGCGGCGGGCGAGCAAGCGGCTGAGTATCGGCATCGCGGCAAACCGGTTCCGCCCATGCTGGCACTGTCGATGGCGCTGTTCAGGCGGCTGGTCTTCGCGCGAGTGCGCGCGATCTTCGGAAATCGAATGCGCTACCTCATTTCCGGCGGCGCGCCGCTGCCGACCGAGATCAACCGCTTCCTGTCCGCCGCCGAAGTTCCAATCGTCGAAGGATATGGGCTGACCGAGGCGGCGCCCGTGGTCGCGTGCAATCTGCACAACGGCAGGACCCGAATCGGCACGGTGGGCCGGCCGCTGGCGCACATTCAGGTCGAAACGGCAGCCGACGGTGAGTTGCTGCTGCGCGGGCCGAACATCATGAAGGGTTACTACAAGCTCGAGGCCGACACCAAGGAAGCGATCGACGAAAATGGATGGCTGCATACCGGCGACATCGCGAAGATCGACGTCGAGGGTTACATCTCGATCACCGACCGCAAAAAGGAAATCATCGTGCTGTCGGGCGGCAAGAACGTGTCGCCCGCTTACGTCGAGAGCAAGCTCGTCGGCGACAAATTCATCTCGCAAGCCTGCGTGTTCGGCGACCGCCGCAAGCATCTCGCCGCGCTGATAGTGCCGGACTACGAAAATCTGGCGGAGTTTTTAAGCGACAACCAGCTCGACCCGAAAAACCCGGAGGCGCTGGCGAAATCACCGGCGTTGAAGGCGCTGCTGCATCAGCGGATTCGCGAAATCAACAAGCAGCTCTCGGACGTGGAAGCGATCGTCGGGTTCACGATCATGCAGCCGTTCACCCAGGAAAATGGCGAGCTGACGCCGTCGCTCAAGGTGCGCCGCAAGATCGTTCAGGCGCACTTCAAGCAACAGATCGACGCAATGTTCGGCGATTGATCGCGCGTGCGGCCCGGTTACTTGGTGCCGTTGTCCACGACCAGCAGCGCATGGATCGTCGTAAGCTGCTTGACCATGTACGCGCGCTTGCCCTTGGGCGTGACGACTTCGATATCGTCGTGCGCCGCCTTGCCGATCAGCGCGCGGCCCAGCGGCGACGACAGCGAGATGCGGTTCTGCGCGCCGTCAACTTCCTCCGGCACGACGATCTCGAACTCCGCGATGCCGCCCTCATCGAGATCCTCGAGCCGCACGCGGCTGCCCAGCCCGACGGTGTCGCGCGGAATCGTCTCGAGATCGATCATCGTGAGCTCGACGATTCGCGCCTCGAGGTTGCCCACCCGCGCGCGCAGGAACTCCTGACGCTGCTTGGCCATTGCCCATTCCGCGTTTTCGGACAAGTCGCCGTGCGCGCGCGCGCGCTCGAGTTCCTTGGGCAGGTCCACGGTGAGTTCGCGCTTGAGCGTTTCGAGGTCTTTTCTGAGCCGTTTGATTACCGGTAATTCAGCCATCGATAGATTACTTCCTGAATGCGGTCTTTCCCCTGCTCTATACGATCGCCGCGCCGGTCGGCGCTGGCGCGATCTTTTTTTGCCTGCTTCAATCCGCGACGATTGAAGTCAGGCTCCGATTGACGCCGGTCACGCTCTGAATCTTCTGCACCACCAGCTCGCCGAGCGAGGTCACGTCGGCGGCCTCCGCGATCGCGATGATGTCGTGCGGCCCGGTGACCGCATGCGCCACCGAAACGCCGCTCACGCCTCGAATCTTGGCCGCGACCTCGCGCGCCTTTCCCGGCGACGTGTCGATCAGGATGAATGCCTTTACGGACATGCTCGTTGCCTCCCGGCGCGCGCCGGCCGCCCCGGCGCGCACCCGCGCTCAGCGCGGTGGCGGAATCAAAGTACCCTTCTCGTCATATACATAAAAACCGCGGCCTGATTTGCGGCCCAGGTATCCGGCATCGACGTACTTCTTCAGCAGCGGGCAGGCACGGTACTTGTCGTCGCCCAGCACCCGATGCATCACCTCCATGATCGCAAGGCAGGTGTCCAGCCCGATCAGGTCCGCCAGCTCCAGCGGACCCATCGGCTGATTGGTGCCGAGCTTCATCGCGATGTCGATATCGGTTACCCCGCCGACGCCTTCGTACAGCGTGTAGATCGCCTCGTTGATCATCGGCAGCAGCACGCGATTAACAATGAATCCCGGAAAATCCTGCGCGGTCATCGTGGTCTTGCCGAGCTGCTCGGCGAGCGCGCGGGTCTGCTGAAAAGTCGCTTCCGAGGTGGCCAGTCCGCGAATGATTTCGACCAGCTTCATCGCCGGGACCGGGTTCATAAAGTGCATCCCGATCACGCGGTCGGCGCGTGAAGTCCGCGCCCCCATCCTGGTGATCGAAATCGACGACGTGTTCGAGGCAAAAATCGTCTCCGGCGGACAGATCTTGTCGAGCTTCTGCAGCAGCGCGATCTTCGCGTCTTCGTTTTCGATCACCGCCTCGATCACGAAGCCGACCGCGGCCAGGTCCTCGAGCCTGGTGGTGGTCTCGACGCGGCGCATCACGCGATCGCGCTCCTCGGGCTTGAAGCGCCCGCGCTCGATCATCCGCCCCAGGTTGCGCGCGATCGAATCGACGCCGCGCTGGCACAGCTCCGGCGCGATATCATGCATCACGACCCTGATTTCCGCCTGCGCCGCGACCTGCGCGATTCCCGCACCCATCTGCCCTGCCCCGACGACGCCGATCTGCTGCAAATTCATTCGTCTCTCCGAAAACCGTTCAGCCGTGAACTAGAGGTCGCTGCGATCTTTTTCCATCGCCAATTCGGTGACCCGCGAGCGCATCTTAATGATGCTCCGGGGGCTCCTCTCCACCGACCCACGTGCCGGCGCCGCCACCGCTTTGCATCGCGGTGCGCACCTTCCTTACGTCTTCGGGCGACTGGCGCCCCGGCATCCCGAGGTTGCGCATCAAGAAGTTCGTCATGCTCGAGGTGAGCCGGTCGCGGATGGTTGGCTCGGCGCCGACCTGCGCGTCGAGCACCACATCGACCTGCTCCCGCGTGAGACCCTCTTCCACGAAAATATCGACCAGCCCGGCCAATCCGACTTCGCCGCCGGCGCGGTCCACGATCGCGACTACTTTCGCACACGGCGTGCAGACGCGGCGGATCAAACCGGCGCGCTGGCTGCAATAGACGCATCGCATCAGGAGATTAACCGCCTCAAAGTGAGCATCGCATCGCCCCGCGAACGCATCGCAGAGCCCGCATCCCCGAAAAAGCCCTGAAAAAGACTTGAAGCGGCCGTGCGCACGAAAAATCGGCGGACCCGCTTCATTTTTGAGGTTACTACCGGCTGTAGATGGTCGCAAGCATGACCGGGTGCGCCATTGCGGAGGGGCAAATTCTCATCGTTGACATCGCAGACCGGCAGGGCTACAGTCGGAATTGAGAATCATTCTCAGAATTAACAATATGACCAATCAAACCGCAGTCGCTTACTTCTTCTATTCGCTCGGCATCCTCTTCCGCGAAGGCATGGAAGCGATGCTGGTCGTCGTCGCGCTCGCGGCCGCCACCCGCGGCGCAGGACGAATCGGCCGCTCGCGCGACATCTATGCGGGCGCAATTGCCGCGATCGTCGCCAGCGTCGTGCTGGCGTGGGTGGTGAACAACTTCATCACCGACGACGCCAGCGACACGCTCGAAGGCGTCTTCCAACTCTTCGCCGCCGCGACCCTCTTTTACGTCAGCTCGTGGATGACCTCGAAAGGCCAGGCCGATCGCTGGCTGAAGTTCATCTCGCACAAACTCCAGAGCGCCGAGCGCAGCACGGTTCCCGCCGTCGCGCTCGGACTCACCGCGTTTCTCGCCGTGATGCGCGAGGGCGCGGAGACAATAGTGTTCTTTCAGGCGCTCACCAGCGGCGCGACCGAAGCTGCCGAGCGTCACGCGGTGGCGGCCGGCATCGTCGTCGCCGCGGTCGCACTGGCCGCGTCTTTCGTGGTGCTGCGGCGCGCCGCCGATCGAATCCCGATAAGGCTCTTCTTCCAGACGACTTCGATCCTGCTCTACGCGATGGCGATCGTCTTTGTCGGCCAGGGGATCGCGAGCTTGCAGGAAGCGTCAAGGGTATCGGCTACCTTCGTGAATTACGCGCCAACGATTCCCATGCTCGGCCTGTTCCCGACCGTTCAATCGCTCGGCGCGCAGGCGGTTCTGCTGATGCTTGCGGCGGCCGCCGTGTTGGTTCCACGCAACGCCGCCGCACGACAGGTCAGGGTTGCAGAGCGGGCGGCGATGCAGCAGGTGCAGCGGAGTCAGACTTGAGCTCGGGCGCTTGCGCCACAGAATCGTCACCGCCGAACAGAACGGTTTCGACGTCGGAACTCAGCTTCTCGGATATCACCAGCGCGCGAAACCCCATCCGCACGCATTGATCGGCCATCGAGTCGCGCGCGACGGCACTCTGACGCACGTGCCTGAGCGCGACGCGCAAATCCTGCGTGCAATCGAGCAGGACGGACAGCCGCGAGGCGACGATCGCGGTCGAATTGCCCCCGCTCGAGGCAAGATCGAGCGCGAACGCTTCGTCGTGCTCCGCGCCGGCCAGCGCATGCAGCGCAGTTTTGATCTCGGCGCATGCCGCTTCGGCGCTGTCGTCGGAGGCGGCGGGTAAAGCCGCGGCCAGAGTCGTTTGAAGCGTGGCAAACAGAGTGACGCCAATCGCAAGGAGAATCCGCGTAGATACTGAAAAAAGAGCCGGCCGCGCGGTCGGCGCCGAAGACCTTCTGTCGGCATGATCGCATCGTCGGGGCAAGCCGCCCCGCACGCTGCTCAATCGATGCCCTTGCGCCCGCGCCGCGGCTACTTCCTCATCTCGTCGATGATGCGCTCGCGATGGCCGTGCTCGATCAGCTGATCGTTGCGGCGGCCCTGCTTCAGCGCGATATACGTGAAAAACATCACCAGGATCATCATCGCGATGATCGGGATGTTATCCGGCACGGTCAGGATTTGGAGAAACTGCTGAAACCCGGTGATTCGTCCCATTGGGTCCTCGGCGCTCGGCTTTGCTTTGTCATGATCAGCGTACCGACGCCGTCAGGGCAGTGTCAACTTTCCGCGCCCCGCCGGACGGGTACTGCCAATCGGCGCATCCGCGACGCGCTTGCAGCGCGGCGGCGCCAGCGGGCAGAGTATTCGGGCATGGCCAATCACGCGCAGGCTTCGCCGTACGCCGCCGGTGCGCCGCGCGGCATCTTCAACCTCGCATGGGGGGTCGCCGCGACGCTTCTGTCAGTGCTATGGACCGCGCCTTGCGCGATCGCCGCGGCGATCGCGGCCACGATGGGCAAGCCGCACGCGGTCACGGTGATCAGTCGCGCATGGGGCCGCGGAATAATCGGGCTTTGCGGCATCAAGGTGCAAATCGAAGGTCTTGAAAATCTCGCCGGCCTGAAGTCGTACATCCTCGTTGCAAACCACCAGAGCTTCTTCGACATCTTCGCCGTCGCCGCGTTCATACCGGGCGAGCCTCGTTTCGTCGCCAAAAAAGAGCTGCTCAAAATCCCGGTGGTCGGCTACGCGATGCAGCGCGGCGGTCACGTGATCATCGACCGCGAGGCCGGTGGCAAGGCAATTCGCAAGGCGATTCAGATCATCCGCAGCGGCCTCGACGTCTGCGTCTTCGCCGAGGGCCATCGCTTCAGCGACAACCGGGTCCACGAGTTCGAAGACGGCGCCGCGTGGCTCGCGATCCTGTCGAAGTTGCCGGCGGTGCCGATGTCGATCAGCGGGTCCGGCCTTATTTTCCCGCGCCTCGCGAAGGTGGTGACCCCGGGCTGCGCGATGCGCATGACGATTGGAAAGCCGATCGCGACCGAAGCAATGCGCAGCGCCGACCGCACCGAGCTGACGCGCAGGCTCGAGGAAGCGGTGCGCGCGACTTTCACCACCGAGGTCTGAGCGCGCGCACGCGGTTGCAGATCGCAGCTACGTAATCAGCTGAGCGAAACCCGGGCTGGCGGTTGTGACGGGCGGGGCGTTCGGATATAAGCCATCTTCAATCGTGGCCCAAAATTGAAATTCCGGAAATGGCCCTTTTCAATTTGCGCCGCGGCATCGGCGCCGCGGCGCGGCTCGCCCGCGAACAATCCGCCAACGGAGAAAGCAAAATATGAACCGTCACCAACTCCAACCACGACAATGGATACGGAGCGCCGCCGCGCTCGCAGTCGCCTTACTGCTCTTTCACGGCGCCGCACGGGCCCAAGAAGAAAAAGCGTCAGCATCGACGACGGCATGCGGCGCGTCGATTGCGGTGTGCGGCTGCACGATTACGAAGGCGGGCACCTACACGGTGACGGCGGACCTTTCGAGCGGGCAGGGACTGACGGCGGCGGGCGACTGCATCGCCATCAAGGCGAGCAACGCCATCCTGGACGTGCACGAATATTCGGTCACGGGTCCGGGGCTGGGGACTTCGACCGGAGCCGGGATTGATGTCCTCAAAAGTTCAAGCGGCGCATTCATCGAGGGCGGCGGGTCGGTTTCATCCGGCTGGAAGTACGGGCTCGAGGTGCAGGGCAAGAACACGATCTCGGACTGGGTCGAACCCGACGGGAACGTGGTGGGCATCTTCCTCAACGGGGCCACCGGCGCCAACATCAATAATTTTGATGCCATCGACAACTCCGTGTATGGCGTCTGGATACAGGGCGGCAAGGGCAACCAGGTCAACGCCTTCGCTAGCGGCAGCAACACCGGGACTGGAGTCTATATCGGCTGCCATGACGACGACACCCACGGGACCAAATGCGCGGGTGTGAAGCCAAGTTCGGGGAATCGAATCTACGATTTCAATGCCGAGAGCAACGGCGACGCCGGGATCGTGATCGACCTTGGCAACGAAGGGAATGTGATTACAGATGTGCATATTTCCGGCAATGCGGGAGGCGTTGACAGCATCGACGAGAACCCAAGCTGTGGCACCGATCAGTGGATACAGGAAAGGACCACTACCGTGTTCGGCGTGACCAGCCAAAGTTGCATTCCATGACCGGGTAGGCGCGCGGCACTTCGCAGAGATAGTCAGGCTTTGCGATCGAAGATGAACAGCGGGACCTGGTTGGCCAGCTTGGGATCGATCGTCAGGATGCGGCGTCCCGATTCGATCCGAATCGCGCCGGCGTCGAGACCGGCGGCGCGAAAGTCCGCTATCACCTGATCGACGTCGTCGGCCTCGAGCCACAGGCCGGTCATCCCTTCGCTCGACGAATCGATTGCGGCCGCCGCGACCAGGCGAATTTCCGCGCCGCCGACCTTCACCAACGCCGAGCTCCCGTCCGCCGGCCTGGCAACGGCAAAGCCGAAGTTCTTCTCATAGATCGACGCTGCGTCCGCGAGATCCGAGGTCGCGACTTCGAGCGTATCGAGGCGTTTAATCATCGCTGCGGATTATATCGCGCCGGCGAACAGAGAAAAGTGAAAAGTGGGATTGTTCCAAAGAAAACGGGGCCGGATTGCTCCAGCCCCGCGACTCCTTTCGTCGCACCCGAACGCTCAGCCCTTCGGCTTCAGCGAGAAATCGCTGGTCGCCGTCGCGCCGTCTTTCACGTCGACTTTCTCAGTCTGCGTGCCGAGCTTTTCCTGCCAGACTTCGATTTCGTAGTTGCCCGGCGGCACGCCTGCGATCGAATAGTTGCCCTTGTCGTCGGTCACTGCGAAGTACGGAGTGTCGGTCGCGACCCACCAGGCATGCATCCAGCCGTGCGCATCGCAGCTGACCTTGATCACTTCCGGCTGATCGATCTTTTCCTTGATTACTTTCTTGAACTTGGGCTGAGCCATGTTGAACGCCGGATTCTTGGTCGAATAGGTGTGGATGTTGTGCAGAATCCCGTCCGCGTTGATGATATCCACGGTGCTGCCCGCCGGGAACGCGAGCACGTGCGGCACGTAGTCGCATCCCTTCTGCTCGAACTGTACTTCGCCGGGCTTCATCTCGCCCTTGGCGCCTTTCACGATCACAACCGCGTTCGCGATTCCGCCGCCGCTGCCGACGACCAGGTCCTCTTCGAAGTGCGGATGCAGCGCGCATACTTCCTTGTCCTTGGTCACCTCGACCTTCCTGGGCACGGGCGGCGTGCCGTCGTACTTGATGGTTCCGCTGATCGTGCCGCCGGCAGCGCTCGCGAGGCTGGCGCCAACGGTCATGCTGAGCGCGACACCCGCACACGCCGCCAGTACAACTCCAAACTTGTTCATTACCATTCCCTCCTGCGAAATCGCTGGTATGTGTTAGCTAGTTACCTCAAGCTCTCTCAGCTTAGCGAATAATCAGTTGCCAACTCAATCGACTAAACGATAACAACCTACTTCTTACTCACTTTCGCCGCCGCGGCCGCCACATTACTCACTTTTGCCGGAACGGTCGCCACCTGGCCCGCTGGTGTCTCCCCCGGATGCGTTCCAAGCCAGAAAATATAGTCAGTTAGCGCGCGGATCTGCTTGTCCTGGTTGCCGCCCAGGATGTCGTCGGGGCCGCCCGGATAGTACGACGGCATCTTGGTTCCCGGCTGCAGCGCCGACGGATTTGCGATCCACTTCAGTATCCAGTCCGGATTCAACCGCTGATACGCCAGCGCCAGGTCGGGCGCCCATCCCGACGCCGGTCCCTCAGGCTTCTTGTCGCCCTGCTGATGGCAACTGAAGCAGTTGAAGTAGTCCTTGGTCATCAGCTTCACGCCGGCCGCCAGCTCAGCCGGCCCAATCAGGTTGGTGTCGATGAAGGTATATACCACGTTCACGTCCGACAGCGCCGTGAAGTAATTCACGATCGTGTCGTCTTCACCGTTGTTGAAATGAAAAGTCGGCATCCTGATCTTGAGCCACGGACGAATCGAGGTCGGTCCCTGAAGGAATGCGAATAGCCACTCGGGTTGAACCTTGAAGCCTTCGCCATTGAGTATTGGCGGCGCAAAGTTGATTTCATCTCCCGGGTAGAAGCGGCGGATATAACCGCCACGATCCTCGACGATATGGCAGCCGACGCAGTTGTAGTAATTGACCATTCGCCGGCCCGCGACGATTTGCGTCTGATGCTCCGATCCCGGCATCCGGTACCGCTCCTGCACCGTGCCCTGCGTCATGCCTGCCAGGAACACGACCAGGTTGTTGATGTCGGCGTTGTCGAGATCGAAATTCGGCATCGACTGCTCGACGTCCCTGGTCGCGTAGATGCGCGGGGATTGGAGTTTATGGGAGGTCCACTGATCCCACGTCTCGGGAATCTGAGTCTGGTTGCCGAAAAATAGTTCGTCGATATGCTTGGAGCCGAAGGTCGTCAGCTCGACGCCGGTGCGCGACTCCTTGTCCATCCCTTCGATCTCGTGGCATCCGAAGCATCCATACTTGCGCACCAGCGCTTCACCCTGCTTGATCTTTTCGTGATCCTTGAGTGCGGTTTCAACGCCGGCGTCTTCTTTCTTCTCGCCATGGGTCATCAGGAAGGCGGTCAACGCTTCGGCGTCGTGATCGCTCAGGCGCAGCGACGGCATCGCTGTGTGCGGCGAGAAGTCGCGTGGATTCTTCAACCACGCATATATCCACTCCGCCGAAGTCTTCTCCGCGATCCTGCCCAGGTTGGGCGCGAAGTCCTTGGCCGTGCGCGCCAGGGCCGGCTTGAAGCCCTCGGCAACGCCGACCGGAGTTCCGTATTGATCAGGCTCGATCGCGTGGCATCCTTTGCAGCCGACCGATTCGAACAGCCCCTTGCCTTCTTCGATGAATGCCGGATTCTTGACGTCGGCCTCCAGCGTCGCAGTCTCGGGATGCGCCGCGAGCCACGCCTTCGAATTCTTCGACGAACTGTCCAGGATGAACGCGGCCAGCGCAGTCGCCTGCTCGCGCGAGAACATGAAGTCCGGCATGCGCGTGTGCGGCCGGAAGACGTGCGGTGTGGCGATCCATCGCACGGTCCACGACGGGTCGAGCTTCGCCGACGCGAGTTTCAGGTACGGGCCGATCTTCGCCATGTCCTCGTAGCCCGCCACCAGATGGCATCCCGCGCATCCCAACTGCTCGAATATCCGTTCCCCTTCGACCCAGTTCGCCGCGATCGGCTTGCCTGCCGCATCGTGCAGCGAGCCCACGTCGATATGGCACTTGACGCATCGGGACTGCATCTTGTCGCCCCTGAGCATGGGCGAATCCCAATCCGGATCGTCGCCATGCGCCAGCCGCACCGAGCTGACCGCGGGCCCCTGTCCGTCGTGACATGGCGTGCATCCGAGTTTTTCGGGCGGATGCTTCAATATGATCTGATCGAAGTTGCTATGCGTGCGAAACGGCTCGGGCGCATTCTCGAAGCCCTTCTTGTCGGCGCCCATATGACAGCTCTGGCATCGATCGACCCGCGCGATCGCCTCGTCGAAGGCGTTGCGGTCGAAGTCGTCGATCGCAGTCTGCTCGATCTTCGGAATCTTCGGATAACGGAACAGGATGGTGTTGCGGAACTTGACCGGGATCATCCACGTGTCGGCCTTGTCGAAGAAATCGTCGAGCTTGGCGGTGAGCTTCTTCATCTGATCTGCCAGGCTCTCGACCTTCGAGTTGAGCGCCTCGATCTGATCCTTGACCGACTGCAGATGGTCCTTGGCTTTATCGGAGACGATACTTTCCCGCGCGAGTTCGGCGTTGAGCCGATCGATTTCCTTTTTGTACGGACCCGGGTCTTCCTTTTCCTGGACGGCGTGGTTGTAGTCGTACCATCGCTCGGTCAAATACGACTTGGTGAAGCGGACCAGTTGATCCTTGTCGTCGGCAGCGTTGTTCAGATCGGTCAACTGCCCGCGCAGCGCGGCCAGCCTGGCCGCGGTGGCGCCGGAGTCGCGATCGATCCGCGCCTGGGCCAGCTGCTTCGAGACTTTCTGGTATTCGGGATCGGCGTCGAGGCGCTTCTGCTCGTCCGCCGCGTCCTTCATGTACTTGTCGTACGCCAGCCGATCCCACTGGACCTGGTATTCCTTCCACGGACGGCGCGAGATGTTGTCGTCCCAAACCGACCAGACCGCGGTCACCAGCAACACCGCTACCATCAGCACGAACAGCGCGCTGTACGATCTTCCTTCTTCAGTGGGATCAAGCCCCGGTCTGCCAGCCATCTGCTCTTATCCTGTCCTCGGCTACGAATGCCGCCGCGAGGCCGCCGTCCAAATATTCACAAATACTCAATAGTCATTCACGCCCGCGAGCCCACAGGACCTCGACGATGTAGCCGGCGAGAAAAACCAAAACGCCGATCCCGGTGAACTCGTATTCTTTCCCCATCCCGTGCGGCTGGGTCATCCCGACGTACAGCGCGAAGCCGACGTCGGCGATTCCGAGCGCCTGCAGTACTTTGGCGAGGATAAACACCGGGGTTGCGGCCACTTCAGATGTTAATCCAGGGTGTAACCAGGATGTACTTGATGTTGAGCGCGTGCCGCAGCACCATCTTGATAAACACCCCGGCCATCGCGATCAGCAGAAATCCCGTGATGCCGAAGCGCACCGGCCCCCATTTCTTCAATATCTCGGGACCGCCGCCGGGAAACGCAGACCATGGATCGCCCGCCGGCCGCGATCGTATCCAGTAATATAGCGCCGCGTACCCGACCACGAAGTAGCCGACTACCAGCGACAGTCCGAAGAGCGCCGACGCCAGGTAGTCGCGGAAGCCGAACATGTACGGCAAATCGACGTTGGTCAGCGCCTCGACCAGATGCGGATCCCAGACCTGGCCGGGCCAGAACCAATTCCATCCGGGACCGCGGAAAAATGTGCCGATGATGATGAATGAGACCCATAAAATGTGGAACCCGATGAAGAAAGTCAGAATCTCGAACGATCGCTCGCGAAACGTGTAGTAGCCGTTGCCTTTCGGATTGATGTCCAGATACGGAATCAGCATCAGGCCCACGATAATGAAACTGGGCAGCACCACGCCCGCGTACCATGGGTCGAAGAACACCAGCATTTCCTGCAAGCCCAGGAAGTACCACGGCGCCTTCGACGGATTCGGCGTGCGAGTCGGGTTCGACGGCTGCTCCAGCGGCGCGTTGAGCAACAGCGACCACACCGTCAAAACGATGATCACCAGAATCGACATCAGGAATTCGCTGCGCACCAAAAACGGCCAGGTGTGCAGCTTATCTTCGCCGCCGCCCGCCTTTTTGATCGGAACTTCGATTCGCTTCGACCCGCCGGCCGCCGGCGTCCTCGCTGCAGCTCCGCCTGCGCCCGCTCCCGCCGCGCGCATCACGACGGCGCCTTCGTTACCTTCCCGGCTTGCCATGATTAATCCCTAACGAGGCGCTCAGTCCTCGTCGTCGCTCCACGCAGCCGGCGCCGCCAGCACGTACATTAGATAAAGCACGATCGACATCCCGATCGGCACCGACAGCACGCGCACGATTCCCTCGTGCAACAGCCATGAAAACACGCCTCCCATCGACCGCCCGCCTCCCGTGCTAGAGCGGCCCCGACATGCCGTCGCGGCGGATTCGCCAGAAGTGCACCGCCATGAAGATGCCCGCGATCAAGGGAAAAAAGATGCAGTGCAAAATGTAGAAACGCAGCAGCGTGTGCGGTCCGATTTCCGCGCCGCCGAAAATAAATGCGCGCGCGTCGTAAACCGGATTCACCCCGAGCACTTCATGGAACGGACCGCCGTGTCCAAGCAGCGGCGTGGCGCGCGCCATGTTCGAGCCGACCGTCACCGCCCAGATGGAAAGTTGATCCCACGGCAACAGGTATCCGGTGAACGACAGCAGCAGCGTCAGCACCAGCAGGATCACGCCGACCACCCAGTTGAACTCGCGCGGCGGCTTGTACGAGCCGGTCATGAACACGCGGAACATGTGCAACCACACCGCGATCACCATTCCGTGCGCGGCCCATCGATGCATATTGCGCATCAACATCCCGAACGGCATGTCGAATTCCAGGTACTTCATGTCGGCGTAGGCGTATTCCGCCGTCGGCCGATAGTAGAACATCAGGTACACGCCGGTGACCACCGTCACCAGGAAAAGCAAAAACGTGATGCCGCCCATGCACCAGGTGAAGCGCATGCGCACCGCGTGTTTTTGCACTTTCGCCGGATGCAGATGCAGCCACACGTTGCCGGAGACCATCAGGATCCGGTTGCGCGGCGTGTCTTCGTATCCGTGTCTGAATATGGACTGCCAGGCCTGCGAATCGGTTATCTGGCGTTTCGTTTCCTTCCAATCAAACTTGGCCATCCGCTACCCTAAACTCCCAGGAGCTGCCCGCCAGGGGCGCCCGCCACAATTTGAGCAAATTCACCGCAAAAGATTCCGGTCCTTGAGGCTCGATCGCAAGCGCGCGCGAAATACTGGGCAAGGCTACCTAATTTTGCCCATGTTCTGCAACATAGAAGCCCCATTAAGTCGGGATTTCTATACGCTCGAACGGACGAAACCGAGCGGTGCAGCGGCCGGAAGAAGTTGAACCGCCGGAGCAATTATTTTGCCCCGGCGACCGAGTTCGCGTCGCGGATCAAGTCCCGCATCTTCGTCTTATCACTTTTCACTGGGTGCAGGAGTCACCCCCCGCTCGCGTAGTCGCGAAAAGATGCGCTGCGCAGATTTTCGCGTCTTCTCACTGCGGGTGCAGGGCCCGCAGCCCCTGCCGCCCACCGCGCAGGTGATTCTTCCTTCATGCCGCGCCCAAGTTTCAATCCATCTTGCGATGCTGACCGCAAGATACAAGGGCTCAGCCCTGCCCCTGCCCCTGCCGGCGGAAGCGGCCGAAGACCGCAACGATCAATCCCCACAGCACCATCAGCAATGCGATCCCGATTACGCCCAGCCCTACGCCGGCCAGAATTCCCGTCGCGCATAGTATCGCGCCGATCACCAGCAGTGGAATTGCAAATGCGATCGGGTTGAAGGGATCGTTGCGCGCCGCCCGCTCGACCATCGCCGCCGCCTGCTCGGACGCGCCCGCATCCTCGTTGCTTTCCTTGAGCAGGCTGACCGCGTAGTCGGTGAGTTCCTGGCGATTGGGCATCGCGCGCAGACGGTCGGCGAGCTCTTGGGCGAGCGCCTCAACCCGTTCGTCGTTGGCCCGGGAATCAGGATCGGGTTTGTTCGAATCAGCCACGCTGCGTTTGTCTTCTCGCTCGGCGCCTAACACCTATCGAACCTGAGATCGAGTTGTCAACGTGACACTGCCAGCAGCTTTCCGGCGTATGAAAAGTCGATCTCCTGGGCTAAAGACTCACTCTCCTGAGCCTGAGCGCGTTGGTGATTACTGACACCGAGCTCAGACTCATCGCGGCGCTGGCGATAATAGGACTGAGCAGC
Source organism: Candidatus Binatus sp. (assembly GCF_036567905.1). Classification (NCBI taxonomy): domain Bacteria; phylum Candidatus Binatota; class Binatia (SeqCode); order Binatales (SeqCode); family Binataceae (SeqCode); genus Binatus (SeqCode); species Binatus sp. (SeqCode). The sequence goes on along the minus strand of NZ_DATCTO010000069.1, from coordinate 71,432 downwards.
AGGCCGAACGCGGGATAGAGAACGCCGGCGGCGATCGGTATCCCAAGCACGTTGTAGAAAAACGCAAAGAACAGATTCTGCCGGATGTTTCGCATCGTCGCCCGGCTTAAGCGCCGCGCCTTGGCGATGCCGCGCAGATCGCCCCTGACCAGCGTGACGCCCGCGCTCTCCATCGCGACGTCGGTACCCGTCCCCATCGCGATCCCGACCTGCGCCTGCGCCAGCGCAGGTGCGTCGTTGATACCGTCGCCGGCCATCGCGACGATGCGTCCTTCCGATTGCAATCGTTTCACCACCGACGCTTTCTGATCGGGCATCACCTCTGCCTCGACCTGATCGATGCCAAGCTTTTTCGCGACTGCCAACGCGGTGATTCGATTGTCGCCGGTCAAAACAACAATCCTGACGCCGTCATCGTGCAACATCTTAAGTGCTTCCGCGGTGGACGCCTTGATTGGATCGGCGACGCCGATGAGTCCGGCAGGACGGCCGTCGATCGCGACGAACATCACGGTGTGGCCATCGTTGCGCTGAGCGTCGGCGTCAGCAGAAACAGCCTCGATGGGAACGCCGAGCGCGCGCATCATCTGCTGATTTCCAAGCGCTACAGCGCGGCCTTCGATCCGCCCGGTCACGCCCTGGCCGGTCACCGACTTGAAGTCCTCGGAGGAAACCAGAGTCAGCCCGCGCTCTTGAGCGCCTGCGACAATCGCAACCGCCAGCGGATGCTCACTGCCACGCTCGAGGCTGGCGGCAAGCCGCAAAACGCCGGCCTCGGTGAACCCGTCGAGCGCGCTGACCGAGACCAGGCGCGGCTTTCCTTCGGTCAGCGTCCCCGTCTTGTCAACCACGAGCGTGTTCACCTTCTCGAGAATCTCGAGCGCCTCGGCGTTCTTGATCAGCACGCCCGCAGTCGCGCCACGGCCGGTGCCAACCATAATCGACATGGGAGTCGCGAGGCCGAGCGCACAAGGGCACGCGATGATCAGAACCGCGACCGCGTTCACCAGCGCATAGGCCATCCGCGGCTGCGGGCCGATGATCGCCCAAACGATGAAAGTAATCACCGCCGAGAGCACGACGGCCGGGACGAAATACGATGCCACGATATCGACGAGCCGCTGAATCGGAGCGCGGCTGCGTTGGGCGTCACTCACCATGCGGACGATCTGCGCAAGCAGAGTGTCGCTGCCAACCCGCTCGGCGCGCATGATGAATCCACCGGTTCCATTGATGGTCGCGCCGATCAGGCGGTCGCCCGGTTTCTTTTCAACGGGAATTGGCTCGCCGGTCACCATCGATTCGTCAACCGAACTGGTCCCTTCCGCTACGACGCCATCGACAGGGACTTTTTCGCCCGGCCTCACGCGCAAGCGATCTCCCGGGACGACGCGATCGAGCGCGATGTCCTCCTCGCGGCCGTCGGGCCTGATCGCGCGTGCGGTCTTTGGCGCCAATCCAAGCAGCGCTTTGATCGCGCTGCTGGTATTGCTTCGAGCCCGAAGCTCAAGGACCTGGCCGAGCAGCACCAGCGCGGTAATAGCGGCAGCCGCCTCGAAGTAAACCGGGACGGTGCCATCGGCGCCGCGGAATGAATCGGGAAATAGACTCGGGAAGACGGCTGCGAACAAGCTGTAACCGTAAGCGACGCCGATACCCATCCCGATCAAGGTGAACATGTTGAGGCTGCGGTTGACGATCGAATCCCAGCCGCGAACAAAAAGCGGCGAGCCCGACCACAGCACGACCGGAGTTGCCAGCGCCAATTCGATCCAGGTTCGCAGCGATGCGGGCATCACGCGCTGAAGCGGCCGGCCCGGGATCATGTCCGCCATTTCGATCAATATCAGCGCAGCCGCGGGCACGGCGCTTATCCAAAAGCGCCGCGTCATATCGGCCAGTTCCGGCGACGCCTCCTCACCGGCGCTTACGACGCGCGGCTCCAGCGTCATTCCGCAGATTGGGCAATTGCCCGGCTCTGAGCGAACGATCTGCGGATGCATCGGACACGTATACAAAGGAGCACCCGCCGCAACTGGCATGGGAGCGCTGCTTCTTGCCGCTGCCGGCTTCGGCGCCGCAGGAGTTACAAAGCTGTCAGGATCGTTTTTGAATTTCTCGAGACAGCGGATGCTACAGAAATGGTACTTCGTGCCTTTGTATTCAAACGATCCGGCGCTGTTGGCCGGATCGACCTGCATCCCGCACACCGGATCGACGACTTTCATGTCCGACCAATCACCTCAAGCGTTATCGCCTCAAGCCGAGGTTCCGCAGGCGGATCGAATTGCCATCGCTCATCGCGGTCGCGCCTACTTCTTGCAGAAGGTCATTAGGAAGGCGGCAAGGTCGTGAATCTCGCCGTCATCGAAGCCCAACCTCCACGCCGGCATGTCTTTGCTGCGACCCATGGCGGCGCCGCCGTTCTTGATCATGTTGAACAATGTATCGTCGGACATCTTGCTCATCATGGCGCAATCCGAGAAATTGGCGGGGTGGGTACTAAGTGCCGCCGCGGCAGGACCATCGCCCTCGCCGCTGCTGCCGTGACAGCTAGCGCAAAATGTATTGTAGTTTTGCCTGGCGGCAGCCATGTCGGCCGCGCGCGCAGGCGCAAACGCGCAGGCGATGATTGCGCCCGCACCAACGATCGCGATGAGTCGATTCACGTCACCTTCCGTTTCAATAGCCGCGTGGCCCTAAACCGATTCAACGGCTCTTGAGGTATGTCGCGGCGAATCGGCGTCCAAAGTCCGGCCAATCAATCTGATGCCGCTTCCTTCATGATTTTAACAATCGTGTCTTCCACTTCCTGCGCTACTCGTTCAAGTTCCGGCGCGTGGAACATCGCCAGAAGAGTGGTTGGCTTCAAAGTAACCAGAATGGTTTTGCCGCCCTCCTGGTAAATGGATATCCGGCATGGCAGTGCGGTCGAGACGCTCATGTTTTGCTCGAGGACTTTCTTCGCTTGTTGCGGCTGACAGACCTCGAAGATCAGACATTCACGGGGGAACTCCACGCCCTTCTTCGCCATGGTCTCTTTGAGGTTGTGAACCTGCATGACGCCAAAGTGATTGGCCTGGACCGCAGCCTGCAAGGCAACCGCAGTTTCACTCACGGTTTTGTCAGTGGATAATTTGACCAGCATAGGCTCTCCTTCATGCTTAAGGTTCATCTCACAGTGTTCGATATCGATCCGACTTGCGAAAGTATGCCAACCGCGGGATCTGCGCCGGCCGGCTAATGCGATTTAACTGCAGCAGCCGCTGCTCTTCGGCGCTGCTGCAGACTTGCCCAGGTATTGCTCCGAACTACGATCGAACTTCTCTTTGCACTTGGAGCCGCAGAAGTAATAGGTCTGCCCTTTGTACTCGGTTCGTCCAACGGCGGTAGCCGTTTCTATGTTCATGCCGCATACGGGATCTTTCGCAGTCGCGTTCTTCATTGTCATCTCTCCTTCATTCGTGAATCTTGGCTCGATGGGTGCCGAAATGGATGCTCTGCCGCGCTTAGGACCGGGCTGCAAGTGACGCATCCTAGACGACCCTGCGCTTTCATTTTATTTCGGGTGCTGTCAGCGCCAGCTTGATAGCCTCAGCACCATAGGTCCTCGGGGATCACCGAAAATACATCCCGTGTCCGGAGTCGCCGCCCATCATGCCGTGGCCGAACCCGCCGCCCATCACGAGATAGATAACCAGGACGATAAGCACAATGCTCATCAAGCCCATTCCCCGCGGTCCGTAATGGCCGCGGCGGTAGCCATAGAACCCGCCTCCGCCTAACAACAAAATCAACAAGATAATCAGAAGCAACATACACATCCTCTTTCCATCTGCTCAGTAAGTCTAACTTCCAGTCTTGCCAGCCTATGATCGCATCGAACCGCGACCCAGGTGGCGCCATCGCTTCATCAAACCACGCCGAGTAACCAGAGTACGATAACGATCACCACGACGCTTCCCAGGGAAATAGGAAGATACATACAGCCACCTCGGGCCTTGCTGGTCGAACTTGGGGTTGGTTGAGCGCAGCGCGGTCAAAGGCGAGTGGAAATACCGCCGTTTGGGCTCGATCAATTCGGACTCGATTCCTAAGTCGATCCGATAGATCGACTCTCCGCTAGCACGCGATCAAAGTCCATCGCAATCCGAGCTCACTTAGTGCTGCGGATAACACGGATAACACAAAGGGTCTCCGCGATGCAGTCTCGCTTTTGAATTTCTCGAGACAGCGGCGGCTCAGGCGTTTTTGCGCGCGATGATCAACGAGTGCACCGACCACCGGCTGATCTTTTCGTTGCGCTCCAGCGTAATCGGATGGCCCTTGAGCACGTCCTGCTTGCGCAATCTGGTGGTCCATCCCAGTTGCCGCGTGATCGGATTGACAATGGTGTTGAGCGCCGCGACCACCGGGTTCGAGCTCTGGAAATGCGTCGTGATCGCGATCCGACCGCCCGGCTTACACACCCGCACCATCTCCGACATCATCCGGTACGGATCGGGAACCACGGTCAGAACGTGAAACGAGGTAACGAAGTCGAAGCTGTTGTCGGGATAGTCGAGGTTGAGCGCGTCGCCCTGGCGCAACTCGATATGTCCCCAGCCGTTTTCCGCCGCGCGCTTTTTTGCGCGCTCGAGCATGTCGGCCGACGGATCGATCGCGACAATATGCGCGTACGGCGGATATGCGTCCAGCGCGATTCCGGTGCCGACGCCGACCTCGAGCACGCGGTTACCGGGCCTGAGATTCAGGCTTTCGATAACCTCATGCTCGCGGCCGACAAAGACTCGTCCGAAGAAAAAATCATAGAAACGCGCCAGGTCGGAATAGATACGGCTCTCATGCGGTTGAGACATCGAAAAACTCCCTTGGGTTCGACGCAGCCCAGGCGATCAGTGCGAGCCAGGATTTCTAATGCACGGCGATTTTGGCCGCATGCGACGCGAATTCAGCGTGACTCGCGCGCGCGTGGCGTCAGGCCGCCGCATTGATGCCTCGCAACTGACGTTTGACAGAAGTTATATCGCGCTTGCGAAATCGCCACTGGCGGCCTTTCTTGAAGGCCGGAATAATATTGCGCCGGGCAAACTCGTTCACCGTGTCCGGACTCAGGTCGAGCAGGAACGCGACTTCGCGGGAGTTCAGCAGTATGTCGTCCTTATCGGCCATACGAGTCCAACAAGACGCCTTTCCTCGGAGATTTTGTCAGGACGCGATTTTGTAGTATGCGCCCGTCGCCCAAGTCAAGGTAAATGGCGCCCGGTAGCTGAAAATTTCCCCACAGTCCCAGCCGAGCGCAGTCGTCAAAATTCACTTAGCATCTTTTAGCATTATTAACAATCATTAAACACTAATCCTGGCGAGCTTCCGAATCGAAATCCGGTAGTCGTACCACGCGCGCGTAACCACAATACAGGAAAATAGTCCGGTCAGCACTCCTACGCACAGGGTGACGGCGAAGCCTTTGACCGGTCCCGTTCCGAATTGGAAAAGGATCAGCCCCGCCGCAAACGTCGAGATATTCGAGTCGCGAATCGCCGACCATGCGCGATCGTAGCCGAGCTTGACCGCCTCGCGCGGCGATTTGCCCGCGCGCAACTCTTCGCGCATTCGTTCGTTCACCAGCACGTTGGCGTCGACCGACATGCCCAGCGTCAGCACGATGCCGGCGATGCCCGGCAACGTCAGCGTCGCGCCCAGCGCCGCCATCACGCAGATCAGCAGCAGGATATTGAGCGACAGCCCGAAATCCGCCAGCAGACCCGCGCCGCTGTAGTACACGGCCATGAAGATCAGCACGGCGCCCGCGCCGATCACGAACGACATCTCGCCCTGGCGAATCGAATCGCGGCCGAGCGACGGGCCCACCGTGCGCTCCTCTTCGATTTCGACCGACGCCGGCAGCGCGCCCGAGCGCAATACGATCGCGAGATCGTGCGCCTCGTCCATCGAGAAGCGTCCGGTGATCTGGACGTGACCGCCGGGAATTCGTTCCTTGATTACCGGCGCCGAGTAAACCGTGTTATCCAGCACGATCGCCAGACGCCGCCCGACGTTCTCCGCCGTCATCGCATCGAAGATGCCCGCGCCGCGCGCGTCGAGCTCGACCGCCACGTACGGACCTTCCAGCCGCGCGCCGGGACGCACGCGCGCGTCGGTAACGACGTCGCCGGTCATCAGCACCGGGGACTCGACCAGGTACGGCTCCCTGCCGCCGCGCTCCGAGGTGCCATAGAGGATTTCGTCGCCGGGGGGCGGCCCGTCCTTGATCGCGTCCTGCACGTTTTTCGAGTCGTCAACCAGTTTGAATTCGAGCACCGCCGTCTTGCCGATCAGTTCCTTGGCGCGCTCGGGGTCCTGGATTCCGGGCAGTTGCACTAAAATTTCGTTGTCGCCCTCTTTGGCGACGGTGGTTTCGCGCACCCCGAGCTGGTCGATTCGATTGCGAATCGTTTCCAGCGCCTGGTCCATCGCGTTGGACCGAATCGTCTGCAACTCGCGCGCCTTGTAGGCGAGCGAATATGACGGACCGGCGCTGGACGAATCGCTGTTGCTCACTGCGGTCAGATCCGAAAACGACTTCTGCACCAGGTCGAGGAACGGCGTGCGATCGGCGCTCGACTTCAGCTTGACGGTCATATTGCCGGCCGCGCTGACCGAGACGTCTGCGAAATCTATTTTGTTGGCCTTGAGCTCCTGCTTCAGATCATCGCCGCGGCGGCGCAACTGGGTTTGCACCGCCTCGTCCAGCTTCACGGCCATCAGCAGATGCGTCCCGCCCTGCAGGTCGAGGCCGAGCTGGATTTTGGTCGAGCCGAACCCGGCCTTGAACCAATCGGGCAGATCGATATTGAGGCTCGGCAGCAGAATAAGTATCGCCGCCGCCACGATGGCGCCGGCCAGGTAGATGCGCGTGAGCCCGCTGCCGTTGGTGAAATGCATGTAAAGAAACGACACGACCAGCACGAGCAGAATCAGGATCGGTCCGAAACTTTGAGTCTGTTCCACTATGATAAAGCCCCTACTTGTCGTCTTTCTTGGCCGGCGCCTTGTGACTCGACATCGACGCGATTTGCGATCGCTCGACCCGCAATCTGACGTTGGGCGCAACTTCGAGCGTGATCACTTTGTCGCCGGCCTCATGAATCCGCCCGATAATTCCGCCGGTCGTCACGACCTCGTCGTTGCGCTTGAGCGCGGCCAGCATCTTCCCCAGCTCCTGCGCCTTCTTGTTCTGCGGCCGGAAGACCAGGAAGTACATGACCGCGACGACCAGCGCCATGATCGGCCCCGGACCCGTCATCAACTGCTCGAAAAACGAGGGACTGGCAGCTTGACCTGCGGCGGCCTGCGCCCATGCGGTGCCTTCAAACAACATCAGATCACGTCCTTAAGACGATCGCGACTACTACTGTTCAAGATTTCAAGTCTCCTGAAAAAAAAACTTCGACCGATCGGGCTTGCAAGTCTCCTAAAAAGATTCTTCAACCGGTTCGGCGGCGCTGTCGTTGTCCCAGCCGGCCGATGCATCCATCGCATACGCTTTGAAATTCCCCGATGCGATAGCATCGCGGCAATCGCGCATCAAGCTCGCATAGAAGTGAAGATTATGCTCCGTCAGCGCACGCGCCGCGAGTATCTCGCCGGACAAATATAGATGACGCAGGTAGGCGCGTGAATGGGTCCGGCACGGGCGGCACTCGCAGGCCGGATCCAGCGGCATCGAGTCGCGCGCATGCGCGGCCTGCTTGATCGAGATGCGCCCCTGGCTGGTGAAGGCGCACCCGTTGCGCGCGTTTCGCGTGGGCAGCACGCAGTCGAACAGGTCGAAGCCCATCGCGATCGCCGCGAGCAAATCCGCCGGCGTACCCACCCCCATCAGGTAGCGCGGCTTGCCCGCCGGCATCATCGACGCCGACAGCGCCGCCATTTCCAGCATCGCGGCCTTCGGTTCGCCCACCGAAAGTCCGCCCGCCGCGTATCCGTCGAACCCAATCGAGGTGATCTGCGACGCACTGGTCTTGCGCAGATCTGCGAAAATGCTGCCCTGGATAATTCCGAATAGCGCCTGCGTGGTGCTGATTCGCGCCGCCAGGCTGCGCTCGGCCCATCGCGCCGTGAGCTCGAGCGACATGAGCGCGCGACGATGCTCGGCAGGGTAAGGCGTGCACTCGTCGAGCGCCATCATGATGTCCGCGCCGAGCTGTTGCTGAATCTCGATCGCGCTTTCGGGCGTGAGCATCAAAGACGCGCCGTCGAGATGAGATCGAAAACGGATGCCTTCTTCATTGATCGAACTGATCTTCGCCAGGCTCATCGCCTGGAACCCGCCCGAATCGGTCAGCACCGCGCCGGGAAATCCCATGAAGCGCGCTACACCGCCCAGCTCGCCGATCAACCCGGCGCCCGGGCGAATCGCCAGATGGTACGCGTTGGCGAGCACCATCGTGTAGCCCATCGACCGCAACTCGTCGGGCGCCATCGCCTTGACCGCGCCGCGCGTGCCGACCGGCATGAAGGCCGGCGTCGCGACCGCGCCGTGAGGGGTTACGATCCGCCCGGTGCGCGCGTCGCCGTCCACCGCCGTAACCCTGAATTCGATTGGCCCGCTCATCACAGAATCAACATCGCGTCGCCGTAGCTGAGAAAGCGGTAGCGATGGCGAATCGCTTCGCGGTACGCCCCAAGAATATGATCGCGCCCCGCAAACGCCATCGCCAGCGCGAGCACCGTGGTTCGGGGCATATGGAAATTCGTCAGCATCGCGTCAGTCAGCTTGAAGCGAAAGCCCGGATGAATAAAGAGCCCGGTGAAACCCTCGACGTCGCCGGTGATCGCCCACGACTCGAGCGCGCGCGTCGAGCTGGTGCCAACCGCAATTATGCGCCCGCCGATTCGCCGCGCATGTTCGATGGCAGCCTGGGTCGCGGGCGTAATCGTGTACCACTCGGACTCCATCGTGTGACTCTCGACCTCGACCGCGCGCACCGGAGCGAAAGTGCCGGGACCGATATGCAGCGTCACCGTGGCGGTGCGGATGCCCGCATCGGCCAGCGCCTTGAACGCCTCGGCGGTGAAATGCAGCCCCGCGGTGGGCGCCGCGATCGCGCCGGGCCGCGCGGCATACACCGTCTGGTAGTCGTCGATATCGGCGGGACCGGCGCTGCGATGAATATAGTGCGGCAGCGCGAGCGTGCCGGCGCGCTCGAGTATCTGTTCGATCGAAACTCCGCTTTCGCCCTCGGCCACGACGATTGGGCGGCCCGGCCGCGCATAGCCGGCGATTCTCAGCGCATGACCGTCGCTCAAGACCAGCCGCGCGTTGTCCTTGAGCACGCGATGCGTCCGTATCAGCGCGATCCATGCGCCGGCGGGACCTTCAAGTGGGCCGGCCGGCCGCACCATCAGCAACTCGACGCGGCCGCCCGATTCCTTCTGCGCGAACAGTCGGGCCGGCAGCACGCGGGTGTCGTTGAGTACGAGCAGGTCTCCTTCGCGCAGATGACGGACGAGTTTGTAAAAGCGGGAATGCTCGACCGATTTGGATTTGCGATCGAGCACCAGCAGGCGCGCTTCGTCGCGGCGCGCAAGCGGCGCCTGCGCGATCAATTCTTCGGGCAAGTCGTAGTCTAGTTCGGAAAGCCGCATCTGAAGCGAAGCCGAATCGTGATTTGCGCGCGAAGCGAGTCGCGCTACTGTGCAACAACCCTCGAATGCCGGAGAAAACGATCGGCGCGCGACTAGAACGGATAGTTGATGCCGGAAAAGATGGCGGCGCCTTCGCCGCCCCATCCGACGTCAACGAACCCGACCACGAACGGTTCCGCGATGCCGCGAAATCCGATTCCGCCCACCGGGTGCATATCCGAGAATGGGTCGTAGCCCATATCATGGCTGACGCGTCCCGCTTCGGCGAATGGCGCCACTTCGAGTTCCCCGTGGGTGCCGAAGATGTTTTTCTCCCACACCCGAGTGCGCATCTCGACGTTCATCACGAACAGATTGTTATCGATGAAGCGGCCGGCGCCGTAACCGCGCAGCGTTTCCTGATCGGTGAGCAAGCTTTCCTGGCCGCCCAGGCGCGCCTGCGACCAAAATGGCATCTCGTTACCCGCCGGCTCGTACTCGTTGAAAATATGACCGGCAAAGGTGATGCGATCGCCGACGGAATAGTACTGACGCACTTCCCCGCCGAAGCGGTTGTACGAAACCGAGCTGCCGAATCTGCGATCCGCATTACCGTAATAGAGCCGCCCCAGCGTGCCCGAGCGCGGGATATCCACCGAGTCTCGCGAGTCGTATTGGATCATCGCCTGCGAGAGAACTTCGGTGCCCCCGTTGAGGCCTTTCTGCTTCGGAAACAGGGTGTGAATGTCCGGCAGCGAGGTGAAGCCACCGGCCAGGATTCGCACGTAGCGCGGACGCTCCATCAGTGACACCTGCAGCTTCTCGGTAAGGTTCAAGCCGAATGTCGCCTCGCCATAAAGCTGCTCGGTCGTGTAGTTGGTCTGGTTGCCCCAGCGAGAGTTGTTGCCCGTTCCAAAGAAGCGCTCGGTCGGATCGCGCTCGAAATAGAAGCGCCCTTCGAACGACCACCAGTGCTTATGCTCGCGCCCGGTCTGGTAATCGAGATCGACCTTGCGCGCGATGATCTCCTCCGCGCCCGCGACCGTGTACCATTGCGTGTCCGCCGACGGATAGCCCAGGTAGCGAAAGTTCCCACCCGGTCCAAGCGTGCTGTTGGCGTTGATATCGGGGGCCAGGATGCTGCTGATCTGGTTCTTGTCGTCGGTGAACAGCCATACCGGCAGAACGCCGTAAGTGACTCCGCCGTTGGGATCGGTGGCAACTTCGGGCACCGGGATGAACGGCCACGAGTTGGGATCCTTGATATTGAACGAGTTCCAGTCGTACTGCGGCCAGTTCCAGGTGCCGGGGTCTATCAGCGAGAAGGCATGCGCCGTCGATCGCGCAGCAACCAACGCCGTAATTATGATGAGTGAGGCGAGAACGCGCCGCATCGTGGAATCCTGGGATTAACCTTCGCCTATTGGCATTCGGCTGCTCTTCCGCCACTCCACCACCCGCAACCCAAGTGCTCGGACCCGCGCAAGCCGGCTCCGCCGAACGATGCTCAAAACTGACAGGCTTGGCGGCGGCGATCAACCCTCTCGATGCGCCGTTCATTGGCGCAATCCTGCGCTTGAACCGTCACCAATGCGCGCGCGCTTTTCGGCGACGCCGTAAATGTGCAAGGATTCGGAACCAGCGGGAGAATTTTCACAGACAGAAGGAGTCCAGTAATGGCGAAAGCTGACGGCGGCGAATTAGTCGCGCGCGTGATGCGCGAGAACCGTGTGAAGTATTGTTTTGCAATCAACGGCGGTCATTTGTTTCCGATCCTCGGCCAGTTGCGCAACCACGACATCAAGCTCATCCACATGCGCCACGAGCAGGCCACCGCCTATGCGGCCGACGCCTACGCCCGCACCTCCGGACAGGTGGGCGTATGCATGGTCACCGCGGGATGCGGCCTGACCAACGCGGTGACGGGGCTGTGCGTCGCGGGATTGACCAACAGCGCCGTGGTTTGCATCTCCGGACAGCATCCCAACACCGAAGACCATCTCGGCTCGTTCCAGGAGGCCTACGGTTCCGAAGTCGTTGACAGTTTCTCCAAATTCACCAAGCGCGTGACCGACTGGTCCACGATTCAGTTCGATCTGCGCTCCGCTTTCCGCGAAGCGATTTCGCCGCCGCAGGGCGTCGCCTTGTTCGAGATTCCGCAGAACATTCTCTATCACCACGAAGAAGAGTCGGGGCAGCGCAAGGGCGCGCGCGAGTTTACCGTCGATGACGTCCGCTCCGCGGGCGATCCGGCCAAGATCGATCGCGCGCTCGAGATGCTGCTGGCGGCCGAGCGCCCGCTGATTGCCGGCGGCGACGGATTGTTCTGGTCGCAGGCGGGGCCTGAGATGCGCGAGTTCGTCGAGCTGACCAGCATCCCGATCTACGCGCGCCGCGCCGGCCAGGGCGCGGTCTCGGAAGAGCATCCGCTGGCGATTCGCGGCCCGTTCAAGAAGCCGTTCACCGGCGGCGCCGACGTGGTGCTCGCAATCGGCTTCCGTTTCTGGAGCGGCGAGCATTTCGGGCAGCCGCCGACCTGGACCGACAAGGCCAAGTACATCCAGGTCGATCCCACGCCGACGCGAATCGGATGGCAGGTGAACGCGGATCTGCCGATGGTCGGCGATCCAAAGCTCGTGCTGCAACAGATGATCAAGCGGATCAAGGAACTCAAGCTCGACTTCTCGAAGAACAAGGCGTCGCCCTGGGTCAAGCAGGTCTGGGAAACGCGCCAGCGCTTCGACAATCAGATCAAGGAACAAAACGCCAAGGTCTCCAAAAATCAGCCGATTCATCCGGCGCGGCTGTGCGAAGACCTGATCACCGTGCTCGACAAAAACGCGACCACCGTCATCGACAGTTTCACCCTCTCGGGATGGATGAGCCGCGCGTTCACCTGCCGCTTCATGGGCCAGGTCGTTGACGCGGGCCCGCTTGCGCCCGTCGGTCACGGCGTCGGAATGGGCATCGGCGCGCAGCTCGCGCGGCCCGGACAGCAGATAGTCGTCATCAGCGGAGACGGCGGACTGGGAATCGGCGGCTGGGACATGGAGACCGCCGCGCGCTACAAGCTGCCGGTCATCACGGTGCTGTGGAACAACAGCTCATGGGGCCCGAATTTCGACCAGATGCCGGGGCTCGCGGGCAACACCGATCCGTTCAACATGCTGCCGAACATTCGCTACGACAAAATCTTCGCCGAGATGGGATGCCATGGCGAGCAGGTCGAGACCGCCGACCAGATCATTCCGGCGCTCGAGCGCGCGTTCAAGTCGGGCAAGCCGGCGATGATCAACGTGCTCGGCGACGTGAGGGTCGGCAACGCGACCCTGGGCGGCAACCTGCTGGGCTCGACCGGCTCGAACTAAGCGGGATCACGCACGCTCTCCTTGTTCTTCCCTAACCCTCTCCTTGTCCAAGGAGAGGGTTAGGGAGAGGTGCGACGCCCGACGCCGCCCACGTTGCATAACCGGATGTTGGTGCTGAAGCGATACGCGCTGGCGCGCGAGATTCTTCGCTGCGCTCTAGAATGACACAAAAAAAGTTAGCGGCCATAGGAGTCATTCTGAGCGAAAGTTGCTGTGATTGAGCCGAAGCCCTGAGCGAAGCCGAAGGGGAAGAATCCCGGTCCCGGCGTCCCTTCCTTTTCTGTCATTCTAGAGCGGAGTCTGCGCAGCGAAGAATCCCGGTTCCTTCCTCGCCCTGTTAGGGAGAGGATGAAGGTGAGGGTCCTTATAGAGCGCGCCCTGTTTTCCTTTCTTAATACTGGCCTCCCGTGCCAACGGGCGCGCGCGATTCAGGATTCTGCCTCTGGGCGAGGGAGATTTCAGCGCACGATTCAGGAGGCGTCAGACACGGCGGCATGTAAAAGGTTCTCGCCGCGATGCCCTTTGTGCGCGTGCGGTTTCGCGCCGCGCCCGCAATGATGGCCGCAAACAGCGCCGGCGTGGCGAAGGTTCTATTGTCGCGGCCCGTATGGACTATCCGGTAATGAAGTTGCGCCCACCACACTGGAGTGTTGGCACGTGACTATTATTCCCGGACTCGATCGCCTGCACGGCGATGAATGGCTGCTACTGCCGCAACCGGCCATCGATATAGCGAGCACGAGCAGCATCAGCGCGGCGGCGTGTCGGAGATTCATCGACATTCAGTTAACAGACTGCCGCGCGACCGACAAATGGCGGACAGTCAACTCAGCTTCCGCCCCTTCCGCTCCGGCGCGGTGACCCCGTCACACGCCGAGCGAGCGTCGCGAACGCCCCGTACCCGTCGCTACGGCCAAACACTGCGCTGCCGTCGCAACGGCCAGGGGTCACCCCTTCCATCGCATAGTCGCGAAAAGATGCGCTGCGCAGATTTTCGCGTCTTCTCACTGCGGGTGCAGGGGCCGCAGCCCCTGGCCGTGGCGACGGCAGCGCAGTATTAAGCCATTGGCAGTGGTCGCGCGCGACAACGGAGCGCGGCCTCAACAATGTACTGCCGCCGCCGCGGGTGAACTTTTCAGCCTCATCATTTCTCCCTCGACGTGCTAAATGATCACTTATGCACTTCGCTCATCGCACACATTCCGCGCGCACTCGCTCGTCTGCAGTCGTCAGGCGAGCCCCGGTCGCACGAGATATTAATTTTGGCGGAACAAAGCTAGCCTTGGTGGCCCACCGATCACTAGACCGCAACATATGGTATAAATCGCCTTTTTCTAGCCCAACTTGATCCTCAAAATGAACGCCAAAATCGCACTCATAATCCTCGCCACGACCCTCTTCGCCTGCAAAACCGTGCCGTCATGCCCGCCCGGAACCCGACCGGTAGGAGAGGCGCCGCCCAAAGGCTCTGAGACCGCGTGCGTGAAGACCGTGGGCGGCCAGGAGGTCAAAGAAGGACCCTACGTGCTCTACCACGACGACGGGTCAAAGATGATCCAGGGCGAATATCATGACGGCAAGCAGACCGGCGAATGGACCATGTGGTACGACAACGGACAGAAGCAGTCGATCGATCACTACCAGGACGGCGTGCAGGAGGGCGAGCACGTCGGCTGGTACACCAGCGGCAAAATATCCGCGACCGGAATGTACAAGAACGGCAAGCGCGAGGGTGTGTGGAAGCGATGGGACCCCAACGGCTTCAAGAATTGGGAGGAAACCTACAAGGACGACAAGAAAATCTCATGACCGCGTGAGTTTTCAATGCCCCCGGCGAAAGCGAAATTTACAGCGTTCTTCCCACCGCCTCGGCCAGCGGCTTGAGCGCCTTCATCAGGTCGGCAAACCGCGACGGCTTCAACTGCTGCGGGCCGTCCGACAGCGCGCTCTCGGGATGCGGATGCACCTCGATCAGCAATCCGTCGGCGCCGGCCGCGATCGCAGCCAGCGCCATCGGCGCCACCAGCGAGTAGATTCCCGTCCCGTGGCTCGGATCGACCAGCACCGGCAGATGCGTCCACTCCTTGAGCAGCGGCACCGCGTTTAGATCGAGCGTGTTGCGGGTCGCGGTCTCGAAGGTGCGAATCCCGCGCTCGCACAGCACGACGTTGGGATTGCCCTCCGACAGAATATATTCCGCCGCCATCATGAACTCTTCGAGCTTCATCGACATGCCGCGCTTGAGCAGCACCGGCTTGTTGATTCTCCCGAGCCGGCGCAGCAGCGAGAAATTCTGCGCGTTGCGCGCCCCGACTTGCAGCATGTCGGAATGCTCGGCGACCAGCTCGATGTCGTGCGGATCCATAATTTCGGTCACCACCGGCAATCCCACGCGCCGCCCGGCGTGTTCGAGCAACACCAGCCCCTCGTCTTCCATTCCCTGAAACGAGTACGGCGACGTCCGCGGCTTGAACGCTCCCCCGCGCAGAGCATGAGCGCCCGCGGCTTTGACCGCGTCGGCCGCGGCCTCGATTTGCGCCTCGCTCTCGACCGCGCACGGTCCCGCGATCACCGTGATTCGCGGGCCTCCGATTTCAGCGTTGCCGACCTTGATTCGCGAGCCTTCGGGCCGCACCTCGCGCGACGCCAGCTTGAACGACCTCACCACCGGCATCACGCGCTCCACCCCGGCTACCGATTCCAGATGCGTCAGTTGATGCTTCTCGCCACGCTCGTCGCCCACGCATGCGACAACCGTGCGCTCGACGCCGCGGATAATGTGAGCGTTGTAGTCGAGATCCTCGACCATCCTGACCACCGCCTGAATTTCCGCTTCGCTGGCGTGCGCTTTCATTACGACGATCAAGTGAGAAAACCCCCTGCGATACGCTGGTGCGCCTCGCGGCCTTTCGGCTCGAGCGATAGAATGGGCGCTCGACCCCTGGTAATTCTGACTCTACCGCATGTTATCATCGACCGGAACCGAGCGACCGCGACCCGATCGGCGCATCGAAGGAAGCAGTTTTGCCAGCTAAGCCGCATCCGCATCATCCACTCAGGATCGTTCACACTTCCGACGTTCATCTGGAAAGCGATACGTTCGGGTCAGGCGAGCGCGGCGCGTATTTGCGCGCCGTAGTGCGCAACGCATTTGCCCGGGTCATCGACATCGCCAACGACCGCAACGCCGACATGCTGCTGATAGTCGGCGATCTGTTCGATTCGGCGCGCGTCAGCGAAGAAGGCCTCGCCTTCGCGATGGCAACGATCGGACGGGCTCAGATGCCGGTCGTGATGATTCCCGGCAATCATGACGCGCACGACGAGCGATCGATCTATGCGGGCCTCGCGCCCGGCGCCATCCCGGAAAATCTGCACCTGATTCTCGAGCCCGAGGGCAGAGCAATCGATTTTCCCGAGCTTGCGGCTCGGGTATGGGGCCGCGCGATAGTCGAGCATACGCCGGACTACCGGCCGCTCGGCGGCGTGCCCGAGCGGGAGGAAGGACTCTGGAACATCGCGCTGGCGCACGGATTTTTCATGGAGGAAGGCGAGATTGAACGATCGTCGCCGATCACGCCGGCGGAAATCGAACGCTCGCGCTACGACTACGTGGCGCTCGGCCACGTGCACGTCTTAGGCGACGTATCGCAGGGCTCGACCCGCGCCTTTTATTGCGGAACGCCGGCGCCGCTCTATTCCAGCGAGAATTCCGGATGGGTGCTGTGGGTCAATTGCGTCCCCGGACAGCCCGTCTCAATTGAACGCTTGATGGTGCGAAAATCAGACTGACGGTGGGCTGGCGAATCAGTGCCCGGAGGCGGCCCGGTCCGTGCGTCTGAGCTCGGGATAAACATCCAACAGCCGGCGCCACACCCGCGCCAGGCCGAAATTGCCGAACGGCTCCGCGATGCATTCGAGCGCTCCCTCGCGCCGATAGATTCGATGGTCGTCGGGTGACTGCGACGCGGTGACGATCACGATCGACGCCGCAGGCGACTCGCGGCGAATCGTCCTGAACAGCTGTAACCCGTCGATCCCCTTCGCACCGCGCAGCCCGATGTCGAGCGCGATCACGTCTGGACGCGTTGTGCGAAAAATGTCGATTGTCTGCGCGACCGTCTCGGTTTCCGCCACCACCTGGCATCCGCCGCACTCGAAATGACTGCGCATGATGTCGCGCGTGGTTCCTGAGCTGTGCGCAATGAGCGCTCGAACTGCCATCAGCGGCTCCTCTTCGGCAAGCACTGCGCCAGCCCAGTCCCCAAGGCGTTCACAGCGGCGACCCGTTAACGATTTAGCAAGGTCGGGGCCAAGAAATGTGAGCTTCGAACAAACGCGACCCCCGATTTGCCAACCGACCGGCCGCGGCTTATTCGGGGCCGGTTCATTGACTATTTCCAGGCCATCCAGTCCGCCCACAGTACGGTTCGAATCTTTGATCGTCGTTGCACGCGAGCGATTTGTTGCACCCTAGTGACATCACTCAAGCGCGGTCTAGAACGTTTACGTGTGGGTTTGTAGCGTTTTGCAGCTCACCGGCCCCCCCCGGGGCAGGGGCTGGCCCCCCCCCTGCCAAAAAACAGCGGCGGAGCCTCGATGGCCCCGCCGCTGATGCTAACCATGTCGCCAGGCATTGACCTGGCGCGCGCAATTGAGTTCTCGATTACATCATGCCGCCCGGAGGCATTCCGCCCGGCATTCCGCCGCCTGAGCCCGCACCTTTTTCATCGGGCTTCTCCGCCACCATGCACTCGGTCGTCAGTAGCAGGCTCGCCACCGACGCCGCATTTTGCAGCGCGCTGCGAACGACCTTGGTCGGGTCGATGATTCCGGCCTTCATCAGATCTTCGAACTCCTCGCTGGCCGCGTTGAATCCAAACGGCCCCTTGTTGTTCTTGATCTTATCGACCACGACCGAGCCTTCCCATCCGGCGTTGGATGCGATCCACCAAGCCGGGCCTTCGATCGCCTTCTTGATGATCGCGATGCCGACTTTTTCGGCCTCGCTGGCGCGCATGTTATCGAGCACGCTCGAGGCGCGAATCAGCGCGACGCCGCCGCCCGGGACCACGCCCTCTTCGACTGCGGCGCGGGTTGCATGCAGCGCGTCCTCGACCCGGGCCTTCTTTTCCTTCATCTCGACTTCGGTCGCGGCGCCGACCCGAATCACGGCCACTCCGCCGACCAGCTTGGCCAGCCGTTCCTGCAGCTTCTCGCGATCGTAGTCCGAGGTGGTCTCTTCGATCTGCGCGCGAATCTGCTTGATCCGGCCCTCGATGTCGGCCTTCTTGCCTGCGCCGTCGATGATCGTGCAGTTGTCCTTGTCAACCACCAGGCGCTTGGCGCGGCCGAGGTCGGTCAGCGTGATGTTCTCGAGCTTGAGCCCGAGCTCCTCGGAAATGGCGCGCCCGCCGGTCAGAACCGCGATGTCTTCGAGCATCGCCTTGCGCCGATCGCCGAAGCCCGGCGCCTTGACCGCGACGCACGACAGCGTGCCGCGAATCTTGTTCACCACCAGCGTCGCCAGCGCCTCGCCTTCGATATCCTCGGCGATAATCAGGAACGGCTTGCCGCTCTTGGCAATCGTCTCGAGGATCGGAAGCAAATCCTTCATCGACGAAATCTTCTTCTCGTGGATCAGGATGAACACGTCCTCGAGCTTCGCTTCCATCCGCTCCGGATCGGTCACGAAGTACGGCGACAGGTAGCCGCGGTCGAACTGCATCCCCTCGACCACTTCGAGCTGGGTCTCCAGTCCGCGCGCCTCTTCAACCGTGATGACGCCTTCCTTGCCGACCTTCTCCATCGCCTCGGCAATGATGTCGCCGATGGTCGAGTCGTTGTTGGCCGAGATGGTGCCGACTTGCGCGATTTCCTTGCGATCCTTGGTCGGCTTGGACAGGTTCTTGAGCTCGGCGGTGATAGCCTCGACCGCGCGATTGATCCCGCGCTTGAGCGACATCGGATCGTGCCCCGCGGCGACCATCTTGATCCCCTCGGTGAAGATCTGCCGCGCCAGCACGGTCGCCGTGGTGGTGCCGTCGCCCGCCACGTCGGAGGTCTTCGACGCGACCTCTTTGACCATCTGCGCGCCCATGTTCTCGAACTTGTCTTCGAGCTCGATTTCCTTGGCGACTGTCACCCCGTCCTTGGTCACCGTCGGAGCGCCGAAGCTCTTCTCCAACACGACGTTTCGGCCCTTGGGACCGAGCGTCACAGTGACGGCATCGGCGAGAACATTGACCCCTTTGAGGATCTTCTCGCGCGATTCTTGTCCGAAACGAACTATCTTTGCAGGCATGGTTCTTTTGCCTCTCCTATGATTGAAGGTTTCATCGGATCAGATTGGGATTCGCTTGCGAGCAGGCCCAAATGCCTACTCGATGATTCCCAGGATGTCGTCCTCGCGCAGGATCAGCAGATCTTCGCCCTCGTGCTTGAACTCGCTGCCCGAGTATTTGCCGAACAGGATCTTGTCCCCCGCCCTGACCTCGATCGGGATGAGCTTGCCGTCGTCGCCATATTTGCCCTTGCCGACGGCGACAACCTTGCCCTCCTGGGGCTTTTCCTTGGCGGTGTCCGGGATGATTATTCCACCCTTGGTCCGCTCCTCTTCCTTGATACGCTTGACGAGAATTCGATCGCCCAGTGGCTTGATTTTCATTGGGGACCAGCAGCCTCCTTAGCTTGCGAAAAGTGTTGCTTGGCTGGACGATTCCAGCCGTCGGAAAGTTAATTACTGTCCGGGTTTTGTCAATTGGCACTCGCGATGCCTGAGTGCTAACCGCAGTCTAGCCTGATACGCAGGAAATGCAAGCCCGGTGCATAAGCCTGTGGACGGTGGGTAGATGCCTGCGCTGCCTGCGGCCCCCAAATCGCCGGCGTCAGCCTTCTGATTTAGGTCTCCGCTAGACGCATCGCCACAACGGCGATGACGCAAACGGAAGCACTATGTGTCAGAGTGCGCCAGAGACGTAATGGGCTTTAATGATGTCTATTGGAAATTTCGAGCGATTAGCTCTGGCACGGTCTGTGCGTCTCCAATATGAGCTTGGCTTATAGCGCTCCCTGGCGCAGAGACCAAATCGGAGGAACGGCCATGATCGAAATTACCCACAGAGCGACGCACTTCGCCACGATCGTCAGCGCGTTTGCGCTCGCCCTTATTGTCGGCGTATCGCCCGCGTCCGCGCAGGTGAAGCCAGGCGACTTCATCACTCCGGACAACGCGTCGAAGGTGAAGGATCTTGTTTCGCCAGGCGTGTTTTACAAAGTGCAGCGCGGGATGACGATGAAAATCGTCCCCACCGAGCGCATCGATTGGCCGCCTCCGTACACGGACGCGACCGAAAAATATTCGTCGCAGGTACAGCTGTCGAAGGATCATCGCACCGTCATTGGCTATGTCGCCGGACAGCCCTTCCCGATGATCGACGCCAACGATCCCTACGTCGCAAGCAAGGTCGTCTGGAACGCCATGTGGCGTCCGATCAGCAATGACGACTACGACCTGCGATATTACGATTGCGACACGGTTTACTCCGGCCGCAACAAGCCTTACTTTGCAATCTGGTACTACCAGACCGGGCACTATGCCGGTTATGACCTCGTCGGCCGAACCGAGGTCGAGCCGATGCCGGTCGATCCCGACTTCAAGCTTACCAACCGCCTGTGGTTGTTCCTGCTCGGTCCCGAACTCGCGCCCGAGAACCAGCGTGGCAGCAGCCTGCTGCGTTATCGGTACGGCGAACCGGCTCATGGCGACGACACCTGGACCTGGGAGCCCGGCACGCGGCGCCTGCGCCGTCTCAACGAGGCGATGAATTCGACCGCGACCGACGCGCAGACCTTTGACCCCGATCGCTATTCGGGTTTCAATGCCAAGATCGAAGAGTACAACTATAAGTTCCTCGGCGAGAAGCAAATGCTGGCGACGGTTGACGCCGAGTATTCACCGGAAAGGCGATGCGAGACCGACGGCGGCGGCAGCGCATGCCCCGAGCGTTGGCAGATGCGCCACATGTACATTGTGAGCGCCGAGCCGCGCAACAGCGTTAACGCTTCGGCGCTCGATTCCAAGACGGTCATCTACATGGATTCCGAAATGTGGTTCGAGCCGTACGTCGATACCTACGATCGCAGCGGCCAGCTGTTCCGCAACAACACCTTCTGGCTCGCGTATCGCGATCGTCCGGTGCCCGACGCGAAAATCGCCATCTATCCTTTCAAGCGCGAATTCGTCGTCGGCTCCTGCTCCACCGATGTGCAGACCGGCCAGGCAACGATGTGCTACCTGCCCGGCCACGAGACGCAAGAGCGTGAATGCTGGTACATCAACATGGGTGCGGTGGATAAAGCGTTCTTCACCACCGAGGCGTTGGTGAAGATGGCGGAAACCGGACACATGTAGTAAGCGGCCGCCAGGCCAGTCGCCTTATGATCCGGATTGTACGACGCCGGCAGGAGCATCCGCTCCTGCCGGCGTTTTCTTTTCTCTCGCACGCGGGCGTCGATTCCCGCGGCCTATCTCCACAAGATGTAAACTGCGCCTCCCACCAGCACCAGCACGCCCGGATTGACGTGGCGCCAGAGCAAAATCCCGAACACCGCAATTGCGATCGCCAGCGTCTGCACGTTCACGATCGAGAGCCTCGCGATCGCAAAGGTTCCCGACGTCATCAGGCCAATCGCGACCGGCGCAAGCCCGCGCTGAATCGACGTGCGCCACGGCCACCCGCCCAGATGCACCCACCATCGATTGACGAACAGCGTAATCACGCAGTCGGGCAGGAAAAATCCGATTCCCACCACCACCATCCCGGCCCATCCCGCCAGCTGATAGCCGATCACCAGTACCATCAACATGTTTGGTCCCGGCGCAACCTGGCCGAGGCTGTAGATGTTGCGGAACTGCGCGTCGCTCAGCCAGTGAAACGTATGCACCGTCATGTGCTGCATCTCGGGCAGCACCGCCGTGCCGCCGCCGACCGCCAGCACCGACAGCAGCGCGAAAACCAGGAACAGATGTATCAATCGCGTCATGCGGCTTTCGTTCTCAATGGTTAATGACGAAACAGGTGATGGCGCGGGCCGCGATGAAACGGCAAATGCTCGTCCGCCGCGCGCGGTTTTGAGACCGTCGGCCGGTACAGCCAGACCGATATCGGCCCGAGACCCAGCAGCACCACGAACAGCGGCAATTTAATGAAGCTGACCGCCAGAAACGTCACCAAGATGATCGCGATATCCGGAAGCTGGCGAAATTGGCGCCGCCCGATCTGCAACGTCACCGCCGACAGCAAACCAACCGCCGCGGCCGCGATCCCCAGCAGGAAACGCTTGACGTCGGGATTGCTGTGGTTCGATTGATACAGTATCCCCAGCACCATCACGACGATTCCCCCCGGCAGCAGCATCCCGATGACCGACACCGCCGCGCCCGCCAGCCCGCGCAGATTGTCGCCCATGATGATCGCCATGTTGACGGCGTTGAGCCCCGGCAGCGTCTCGCTGATCTCCATCGCGCCGAGAAATCCCTCGTCGTCCAGCCATCCTTCTTCCCGCACCAGGTACTCGCGCAGATAGGCGACCGCGCCGCCGCCGAAGCTGAGCCCGCCTGCGAGCAGGAAGATTCGGAAGAGCGTTAGCAGGCTCGGATGAAGATCGGGTTCATTCGTCGTGCTTGAGGCTGGTGTTTCCGTATCCGTAGATGAGGGCGGTTTTGGTTGTTCCACGCTGCACCCAGTCTGAGGCCCGCGACTGCAGGGCCGTGTAGAAGAATTCGGAAAGCTCGCGCTGCTTGCGCCGCACCGCTTCGGGACTATCGAACTTCAACTGGTAGCCGAACTCGGCCACGATTGGCGTGTTGGTCGTGCGCACCCGCCATACCGCCAGCGTCGCCTTCGCCTCGAGCTTGTGCCCGAAGTCCAGCATCCCGAGATCGACCTGGTATTCCTGGATCGATACGCCGTTGACTACGCTCAGCGCCGCCTTCGGATTGGCGTCGATCTTCTTGAGCGCCGGAAATGCTTCCGCGGTCGTTTCGAATCGTTGCGTCAATATGATGTTGGGTGTGTCGAGCTCGCAGTTGTGCGAATACACCAGCCGCATCCCCAGCGCGCCATCCTTGGGCAGGAGGATTTCCTCCTTGAACTTCAGCGTGTACGCGCATGGCAGCAGTGGACGCGGATCCACCGCCAGCGCCGTTTTCTTTTCCGGATGCCGAAATTTGATCACCAGCTCGTGCTTCGCATCGGGCAGACCATGATGATAGAAGGTGCGTTTTCTCAGGATGAAGCCGTGATTGTAGAGCTTGAAGTGCGGCGTGTCGTAGAACACCACTTCGCGCTGATGCGGCTTGACCGATTCGTCGATCTTGCCCAGCTTGATACCGAGTGATTTGGCCGCGTGATGCGCTAACTTCCAGAACTTGTGAAATGCCTTCTCGTCGGGAAACCGCTCCGGCTTCAGCAGCAGTTTGTATTCGCGATACTGAATCTGGTCCGACGGTACGATCGGTTCGTAAAACTTTGAACTTTCGGCCTGCGTACGCATCTATATTTCTTCATCCATTCGAAACCGTCGCGCCGGTAGTCCGGCAGGTTCGGATCAGGGCCGCCGCCGGCGCATCTCCATGCATTTTCCAGATCCCTTCGAAGTATCAGTCTGGATCGTCGAGGTCAATTATTACCGATTTGCTGGCGGGTTAGAAACTGTCACTCAGTCAACTGTGAGCATCGCAACACCGCTGTCCGAGCGCATCCTGCGCGGCGATTCCCGCTCGCCGGCGTGCGCTGGCGCCGACGCCCTCATTGATATGAAATATTGGCGATGTTATCTTGACCGGGATCGCCGCGATGCCGGTGCCGGGGCACGTCCGGAAATACCATCGTCAGGCCACAATCCTTGAACCGTATATCGCCCGCAATACAAAGAGCACGCCCCTCAAGGCTCCCCGACTTCATCGCGGTCGGACCGCCGCGAACCGCCACCACCTGGCTGTACGAGGTCTTGAAGGGCCACGTGGGATTGCCGCTGGAGAAAAAGGAGACCGACTTTTTTTCCAAGCACTACGACAAGGGAATCGACTGGTACGCCGACTACTTTCGCCATTGTCCGCCCGCGATGAAAATCGCCGAGGTGTGCGCGACCTATTTCGCGTCGCCCCAGGCTCCCGAGCGAATCGCGCGCCACCTCCCCGAATGCCGCATCATCTGCACGTTCCGCGATCCGGTAAGTCGCGCCTACTCGTTCTACCGGCTGCTGCGCCGCAACGCGTGGACCAAGCTTTCATTCGAAGAAGCGGCGGCGAAGCATCGCGAAACCCGCGAACAGAACCGCTACGGGTTTCATCTCGCCAGATGGCAGCGCCAATTTAGCGCTGACCACGTGCTGGTCGGTCTGCTTGATGACCTCGAGGCCGACGCGCAAGCGTTCGTCGACCGGGTAACCGCCTTTGTCGGGATCGATCAAATCGTGATTCCGCCGGCGCGCGCTTTCGAGCGCGTGCATACGGTCGAGACCGCGCCGCCGAGCCGCCGGCTGGTGCGTACCGCGCGCAACATCACTACCTGGATGAATTCGCGCCGGATGCATCGGACGGCCAGGTGGCTGCGTAAAAGTGCGCTGGGCCGTTTCGTGTACGAAGGCGGCCGGCCGTATGAACCGCTGGCACCCGAGGTCGAAGCGCGCATCCGCGAACTGTACCGGCCCGAGGTCGAGGAGTTCGAGGCACTCATCGGCCGCGATCTGTCCGCGTGGAAATATGGCAAGGGTCCAGTCGCATCAGAGCGCCCGGGCAAGCAGATCCAGGCCATCAACAAGATTCAATTACCAGGCCAACTCACTTGAGCGGAGCGAGGAAACTGATTCTGCCCGAGGTTATCGCAATCGGGCCGACGCGCACCGGTTCGACCTGGCTTTACAATGCGCTGCGCGACGCGGTGGACATGCCCTTTGGGGTCAAGGAGACCCAGTTCTTCAACACGTTCTACGACAAGGGTATCGACTGGTACGCGCGTCATTTTCGCTACGCGACCGGCGATCGCACAGTTGCCGAAATCAGCCCGTACTTTTTCCATCCGCTGGCGTGCGAACGCATCAAGACCCACATCCCCAACTGCAGGATCGTCGTGACGCTGCGCGATCCGGTCGATCGAATCTATTCTACGTACAAGCTCCGGAGTCATAACGGACGACGGACGGCTCGCGGAACCTTCGACGAGGTCCTCAAAGCGGTGCCGGATCTGGGCGGCGCAAACCGCTACGCCGCGCATCTCAAGACATGGTTCGAGAGTTTCGGCCGTGAGAACGTCCTGGTCACGATATACGATGGATTGCGCGCGGATCCGCAGACCTATGTGAATCGGGTTTGCGACTTTATGAGTGCCGAGCGAGTGGTGCTCTCGCCGCGCCCCGCTCTCAGTGGCGAGGTGAATTCTTTTGCTCGTGCGCCCAAGAACCGCAAACTCGCGCGCAAAGCGACCAAGTTCATGTTCTGGCTCAAGGGCCATCAGGCATATCGCCTCGTCAACCTGCTCGAACGCGCGGGCGTATGGGATTTCTGCCACGGACGCGGCGAGCTATTTCCGGGCCTTACCCCCGAGCAGGACGAGCGCCTGCGCGCGCGCTTCATGCCCGAGGTGGAAGCGCTCGAGGAATTGCTGATGGTCGATCTCTCCGCGTGGAAGAAACCGCGCTCTGCGCGCACCATCGAAACTCCCCCGGCGCGCCGGCCGCAGCGATTAGCCAACGGATGAGCGCAAGCATCAAACGCCGGCTCCCTTCGATCATCGGCGCCGGTCCCGGTCGCACCGGCACTACATGGTTGCATCGCGTCCTCGAAGGCCACGTCGATCTGCCCTACGGGGTCAAGGAGACCCAGTTTTTCAGCCATTACTACGACAAGGGCATCGACTGGTACGCGCGCCATTTTCGCTACGCAACCGGCGAGCGGCCGATCGTCGAGGTCTGTCCCTACCTGTTCCATCCGCTCGCGTCCGATCGCATCAAGACGTACATTCCGAACTGTCGCGTAATCACCACGCTGCGCGATCCGGTCGAGCACTCGTTTTCGGTTTACAAGATGCTGATTCACTTTGCGTGGGCGCGCGGATCGTTCGAAGAGGCGCTCAAAGCCCGGCCCAGTCTGGGCGGCGGCAACCGCTACGCGTTCTACCTGAGCAAATGGTTCGAGACCTTCGGCCGCGAGAACGTACTTATCACGATGTATGATGACTTGCGCGCGCAGCCGCAGTCGTATCTTGATCGGGTGACCGATTTCATGGGCATCGGGCGGATTGTACTTTCCGAGCGGCCCGAAATCGGTGACGACGTGCATTCGTTCGAGCGCGCGCCAAAAAATCGCAGACTCGCGCGCCGCGCGACGCGCTTGATGTACTGGTTCAAGCTCCGCCAGGCATACGGCGCGATAAATTTTCTGGACCGCTGCGGCGTATGGGATTTCTGCCACGGCCGCGGCGAGCCGTTCGGCCGGCTGACGCCCAAGCAGGAGGAGCGCCTGCGCGAGCTTTACCTCCCCGAAGTCGAGGCGCTCGAGGAATTGCTTATGATCGATCTTTCCGCATGGAAGAAACCGTGCGCGCCACCAGCCGGCCACAGCGATGAGCGCAAGGCAGCGAGGTCTGTTGCGGGCGCGACCAGCCTTGACGATCTTCACGACCCAATCTTCAAATAGCGGCCGTCAACCGAGACTGCCCGATTTCATCGCTCATGAGGTTGCGCCGTCACCACGCTCTGATACGATTCCACGGATTAGCGAGGTCGGGGCGCGCAGCCTGATGCCATGCGAATCCTCCTTCTGTGCACGCAGTTTCGTTTCATCGGCGGAATTGCCGAGTTCGTGGATAACCTCGCGAGCGAGATGCTGCTGGCAGGGCATCACGTCGAGGTGGCCTGCACCCACTATGGCGTTGCCGGAGCGGAGCGCGAGCCGTTGAGCCGGCTGCCGGTTCACAGCTTGCGGATACCCGCAACCAAGCGGCCGTCATTGCGCCATCCAGAGCGGCTTTTGCGATTGCGGCGCGGGCATGAATTGGCCGAGCTGCTCCGGCGCGTGCGGCCCGACGTAGTGAATTCGCACGTGAATCAGTGGAACAAATTAGCCGCGATTGCCGATGGGGCCAGACTCGCGTGCGTGCCGCTGGTGCAGACTCTTCAGGATTGTTATGGCGGCGATTGGTCCTATCCGGCTGCGCTCAAAGCGCTCACGGGGGCGACCGTCCTGTGCGTGCTGACCGAATCGGTGCGCAACGGCCTGGCGAGGTTTTACCCGCCGATCGCCAGCGCGCAAGTCATCCGCGGCGGAGTGGATTGCGCCCGAGCGGCGCAAAGTGTGCCCTTTCGCCGCGCGCGCCCATACATACTGACGGCGTCGCGGCTTGATCTTTCATCCAAGGCGCTGGATGTGGTGATCGAGGCCTTCGCCGCGATTTGCTCGTCGCACCCGGAGCTTGACCTGGTTATCGCGGGGGAGGGGGCTGATCGCGCGCGCCTGACAGCACTGGCGAGCGAGCTGGGAATCGACAAACGGGTGGAACTAACCGGAGCTGTCCCGCGCGCCACGCTCTGGGAGCTGTACAAGGGCGCGCAATTCTTCGTCATGGCGAGCCGCCGGCCAGAGGGCCTCGGCCTGGTGTTCCTGGAATCGATGGCGTGCGGGCGACCGGTAATCGCCACTCGCAGCGGAGGCGTGCCGGAAGTCGTGCATGATGGAGAAGAAGGTCTTCTGGTGGAGCGTAATGAGGCTCCGGAGTTCGCCGCCGCGATGCGCTGGATGGTCACGCACCCCGACGAGTGCAACCAGATGGGACAACGCGGACTCGCCACCGTGCGCGCCGAGTACGATTGGCCCCGCGTCGCCGGGCGTTATCTTGCGGTTTACGAAAATGCGATTTGTTCGCGGAAACGCGCGTGATTAGTGTGACGAACTATCGGCCGCTGCAGGCCCACCGCCTCGCAGGACGGCAGTCCCATCCCGACGCGATTTCCGCCGGGAGCCGCACGGCGACGCCAAGGGACGCCCGGGGGGCGCGCGGCGCAGCCGAGCGCGTCGGGCGTATCCGGGAGTTGCAATTGGAGATTCAAATAGGAAAAGCGGATGTAGTGGCCGAGCCCGCTGCGCGGCGTGCGCTTCGAGACCCGTCATGAGCGCCACGCGCACCGCGCGGCTTCCGGACTTCATCGCGGTCGGACCGCAGCGCACGGGCACCACCTGGCTCGACCAAGCGCTGCGCGGCCACGTTGGCCTTCCCGAAGGCGCCAAGGAGACCGACTTCTTCGTTCGCCATTACGACAGGGGGATCGACTGGTACCTCGATTACTTCCGTAACTGCCGCTGCGGCCTGCCGGTTGGAGAGATCGATCCCAACTATTTCGGCTCGGCCGAGGCGCGCGAGCGGATAGCGCAGCACGTCCCGGAATGCCGGATCATCTGTTCGTTTCGCGACCCAACCGAGCGCGCGTACTCGTCGTACCGGGTGATGCGCCGCGATGCGTGGACGCGGGTGGGCTTCGAGGAGACCGTCGCGCGCAACCCCATCATCCGCGAGTCGAGCCGCTATGCGCATCATCTGGCACAGTGGCAGCGCATGTTCGGCGCCGAGCATGTGCTGGTATGCATCTACGACGATCTCGAAGCCGACCCGCAGGGCTACCTCGATCGCATCTGCGGCTTCATCGGGATCGCGCCGTTCAAGGTTGCCGCGACGGTCGGAGCCTCCGAGCGCGTCAATGCGGTCACGCACGCGCCGAGAAGCCGGCGCCTCGCGCAGAGTGCGCGCAACGCCCGCGACTGGATGCGGACGCATCGATGGCATCGCGCGTTAAGCGCGCTCGAGCGCGCCGGAGTATGGCGCTTATGCTTCGGCGGCGGCCAGGCTTTCCCGAGTCTCGACCCTGAGACCGAAGCGCGGATGCGCGAGCATTTTCGGCCCGAGGTCGAGGCGCTGGAGCGGATGACCGGGCGCGATCTCTCGGCGTGGAAGCACCCGCGCGCCGCAATCGGCCCCACCCGTCACGGCGCCGGCGCCGGCCGTTCGGCGGTCGCGTAGCCCGCCTATTGGGTGTGCCGGATGCCGCGGGTTTCGGTAATCATCCCGGTTTACAATGGCGCCTCTACGGTGGCGGGCGCGATCGAGAGCGTGCTCGCGCAGACCTTCACCGATTTCGAGATCATCGCGATCGATAATGGGTCGATCGATTCCAGCCGCGAGGTTCTCGCGCGATTCGCCGGGCGGGTAAAGATTCTCGAGGAGCCAAAGCGCGGGCCCTCCGCGGCCCGCAACACCGGCGTGCGCGCATCGTCGGGCGAGTACCTGGCGTTCCTCGACGCCGACGATTGGTGGCTGCCCGCGATGCTCGAGCGCACGGTCCAGACGCTTGACTGCGACCCCGATTGCGGCCTCGTTTACACGGATCTTGCCCTGGCCGACAGCACCGGGCGGGAGCAGATGGCCGCGCTGGCCGGCGCGAGTCACGCGCCAACCGTAGGCGAGATGCTCGAGCGGTTGTGGCCCATCCTGCCCAGTGGAGTCGTGATGCGCCGAAGCGTGTTCGAGCTTGCGGGCGGATTCCCGGAGGATCTGATCGCGTTCGAGGACGTTTACCTTTGGCTCCGCGCGCGCGAATACGGAAACTTTCACCATCTGGCGGAGCCGCTCGCGGTATGGCGCTTCGCGCTGTTCCCGGAGCCGCTCAAGCCCGGCGGAGGGCAGGAGGAGGCGGGCGCAATCTTCGAGCGGATGGTGCGCGAGCGCTACGGCGTGTCGGCGCATCACCACGTGCTCGCCCGTCGTCGCGCGCCGCGCAGCATCCTCGGCTATATCGGGCTTCACGCGCTCCGCGATGGCGATCGGACGCTGGCACGCCGCGCATTCGCGCGCGCAATCCGCTTCGATCCATTACGAATCAAGAATTACCTGCGGTTCGCCAGGACTTTGCTGCCGGACGCCGTGGCGCGGGCGCTCAGCGGCCGCTCGCGCGCCGCCCGCTAGCGAACAAGCGGCTTGCTGCGTTGCAACGATTGCGCGGATTCGATCGGTCAAGCCGTCGTCAACGCAAATGATTTCGAAATCCCGGAAGCTCTGCCCGGTTACGCTGGCCACGGCGCCAGCATCCAGGCGAGATTCAAGACGCGTGGCGGACGATCGACTTGCGCAGCGTCCTGTAGGTGCGTCCTTCGCCCAGGCCAAACCGGTTCAGCATCCGGTAAACCGTGTAGCGCGATACGCCCAGCATCTCGGCCGCGCGATGGCAATTGCCCTCGGTCGCCTGCAGCGCGCGAATCAGCGCGAGCTTCGAGGCCTCGCGGATTACCGCGTCGAGCGAGTAGGGCCAGCCCGCCATTTCGAAGCATCGCTTCGACGCGTTCGCGCAGTCAATCCCGGCGCCATCGGGCCCGCCCTCGAGATTGAGCCCGCCGTTTTGCACCGCCGCCTCGACCGGCTTGTCCAGCGCTTCCCCATTCGAATCGTCGTGGCGCAAAGGCAGGTCGTCGAGATCGATACGATCGTTTTCGGTCATCAGAACCGCGCTCTCGATTGCATGGCCGAGCTCGCGGACATTACCGGGCCAGTCATTTGCGCACAGCGCGTCCACGGCGATCCGCGAAACGAGCTTTACGTCCTTGCCGAACAGGCGGTTGAAGTGCTCGATAAAATGGGCGACGAAGGCCGGGATTGCCTCGCGCCGCTGGCGCAGCGGCGCAACCAGGATTGCCGCCGCGTTAAGGCGGTAGTAGAGGTCGTCGCGGAATTGGCCTGCCTTCACCATCGCGTGCAGGTCGCGATTGCTTGCCGCGACCAGCCGAATATCAACCGAGTAGGTGCGTGACGAACCGACCGGCTGAATCTCGTGGGTATCGAGCGCGCGCAGCAACTTGGGCTGCAGGCGCAGCGGCAGCTCGCCGACTTCGTCCAGAAACAGAGTTCCGCCGTTGGCGGAGCGGAAATAGCCGAGTGAATCCTCGCGCGCATCGGTGAAAGCGCCGCGCACATGACCGAAAAGCTGCGACTCTGCCAGCGACTCGACCAGGTTGGAGCAGTTGAAGGTCACGAACGGGCCGCTTGGCACCGCACCCAGCGTATGCAACGCTCGCGCGACCAACTCCTTGCCGGTTCCCGATTCGCCCTGAATCAGGACCGTTGACTTGTACGGACTCAAGCGCGAAATGGTTTTGAGTATCTTGCGCGCGTGCGCCGACCGCACCACCGCCCCGCCAATCCGCTCCGACCCATGCGCAAGTTCCCCCAGGCTCAACCACTCGCACGTCGCGGCCGCCGGCTCGGCGCCAGGCTTATGCCTCGCAGCCGCGACCGGCGATCCGTTCGCCGAGTACTCTTGTAGGCGCATGCTTGGTTCCTCTCGAGCGCTGATTCTTCCAACCTACACTAATTTGCCCACACTAATTTACTAAACCCGCTCTACTAATTTGTAGGATTTGGATATATTCGAGTAGTGGGTAGCATGTCAAGCTGTTCAGGGCGGAATTTGCCGATTTTGAGCAACGGCCACTCACCTTGTGTTTTGCTATCGCGCCCTTCACTGTGATGAGCGCGCTGCAATCACGATGGCGTTGGATCGAAAATTTGATTGAAAATGACATAGCCTCGCGTCTTCACCGGCCTCATTTCCGTCGCTCTTCCGGCAACGGCGCGCCACGCTTCGAGCTGGTTTAACTAGCTGAAAAAATAGAGTTTTTCGCAGAACATGCGCAGTTGAAATCAAAGCGCGGCGGAGTTGCGCAACCGAGTTGTGAAGTCGCGACTGTTTCCAACGCTTCGAATTACCTGTAAGCATTGAAATCTCTCGGGTGAGCCGGTAGCTCAGGCGGTAGAGCATGTGACTTTTAATCACAGGGTCCCGGGTTCAAGTCCCGGCCGGCTCACCAGCAAATCCGCTAAAAAATCAAAGATTGAGAACGCTCACGCGTTCGAACTGTTTGAAGAGCCGCGCACCAGCCGCGGCCCGTATTGCACCGCCATCCGAAACGGCCGAATCACCCAGTAGAGCGGAAAGAGCGCCGCCGGCAGCGCGATAAGTTCATAGTCGCCCATCGTCGGCGCCAGCGTTCGGCGGACGATGTACCGCATTCGCGCGCGCGCGCCCTCGATCGAGCGGATCGGAACCGCCCACGGATCGAAGTCTGCCCGTCCCTGCGTGGCTCCCTTGAACAGTCGCCCCGCGACGCGTCGCGCTAACGCCCGGGCGGCGCGGTCGCCGCGAGCTATCGTGACAAGCTCGGCGGGGACCGGCGCGCCGGCCAGCTCGTGCGCCAGGCAGATGCCGGTCAGGAACATCCGCCGGCTCCCGAGCGCGGTCGCCTCGTCGAGCATCCCCATCAGATCGATTCCCGGACGCGCCCGAATGGTCTCGGCGACGTCGCAGATCGATCCGAGCGTGATCCATCCATGCTTTGCGGCGTGGACGCAGATGTATAGCAGCAGGTCGTCGGGCGCGATCGCCATCACTTTGCCGAACTCCAGATCGACCCCGCGCGCGCGCCGCCACAGGGCTTCCTCGTCGGGGGCGAAACGGAACGAGCGCGGCGTGATGTTCCAATGAACGTCCACCGCGCCCAGCCCGTCGGGTCCGATGAAGGCGTCCTCGTACTCCTGAAAGTAGCCGGTCGCGAGGCCTTCGCGCCTGGTATGTGGCGACAAATATCGTTCGGCGGTGAGTATTTCGGCGACCCGGGGCAGGTCAGTCTGGCGCACCAGAATATCCAGATCGCTGAACTGGCGAAGTTCGATTGATCCGTATGCCATCGCGGCAAGCACCGGACCCTTGAAGGTGACCGCCGCAACTCCAGCCGCCTCCAGCAGGCCCATCAGGCGCACAAGTTCGGCGGTCAGATGACGGTTGTAGAGAATGATCAGCTGCCACTGGGTCCGCAGCTTCGCAAGCCCCTCTTGCGCAACCGCGGTCGGACATTCGAGTTTCAGATAGCGATGCACCAGCGGGAGCACCGCATGACGTTTGGCGATATCGACGACGCGGTCCCAACTGCGTATGCGCGGCGCAACCTCGGACGCCAGCGCCGTGCGCGCAGCCGTAGCCGCAGTTGTCGCGCAGCAGAGCACGAGTGCCGCTTCGATCGACAAATCGGCAAGGTCGAGAAGAGCGTCGGATGCCATTGAGTTGTGAACAATAGCTCGAAGCGCAAGCGTGGACCAACTGCGCATTACAAGTGTATCAAACGGCGACAGCGGCTTCCGTCTTGCCGGCAACTAGGATAACAAATTGTAGAGATATACGTCTCTCAGCCTAATGTACGACTTCTAACCGCTAAAATCGAATAAGAAAGCCGTCAATGGGCGTCATAAAACCGCTTGACACAAAGAAGGCCAAATGGAATGATTCACGGCCGTTCGTAAAGTTGTCAATTCTGCTACAGCACGTCGTAAACGAACGTGTTGCGCAATCAGTTCTGTTAATTGTGTATCGGTAAGGACAACGAAACAAAAGCGAAAGAAGGATGGATGAGATGAATCGAATAACCAAGACCCTGAGCGTAGCGCTTTTGGCTTTTGCGGT
Source organism: Candidatus Binatus sp. (assembly GCF_036567905.1). Lineage (NCBI taxonomy): Bacteria > Candidatus Binatota > Binatia (SeqCode) > Binatales (SeqCode) > Binataceae (SeqCode) > Binatus (SeqCode) > Binatus sp. (SeqCode). The sequence goes on along the minus strand of NZ_DATCTO010000069.1, from coordinate 37,878 downwards.
CGGAGTTGGCTTAGCGGCACCGGGGACTGCATGGGCCAAGCACAAGCATACCGGTGCAATCGCGGGGGCAGCCGGACCTGATCCTACGGCGGTTAACGGCCCCAACTGCCCGACGTCGAATCTAGGTGGGACCAACACGATCTACTATCTTACGGGTAACCTCTCGACGACGAGCACCACCGCCAACTGTATTAATTTGACGGGCGACAGGGACGCCTTGCTCCTCAATGGCTACACGATAAGCGGTCCGGGTAGCACGGTAACTTCCGGGGCTGGTATCAGGATCACCGGTGACAACAACGTGGTGGAGGGCTTTAATGCCTTCGTGACAGGGTTTCGGACGGGGATCTCGGATTCCGGCGGCAACACCGTAGGGGACGATGTTAATATCGGAGCCTTTCCTCCTTCTACTACTTTGGCCAATGGTACCGGACTGCTGATGATGGGGGGCACAGACAGATGGGGTAATTTCTCTGTATCGGGAAACACCGGTACCGGCATTTTCCTCAATGGATGTAGCGATGAATGCACGATTTTTGACTTTTCAACTACTGACAATGGCGGTGACGGATTGCTCATTCAAAACGGTGACCAGCCTAGTGCGACCGTATTCATCGCTGCAGATAACGCGGGCAACGCAGTCCACTTAGGCGGTACATCGTTTGGCAAGGCAAATACTAGTGCGTCTGTGCTTGACGCGTTTATCGCGTCGCCAAACGGAGTCTCTGACAACACCGGAAATGGGGTTTTGCTGGATACCAGTGAATCGACGTCTCAGGACCAGGTCTCGACCGTTAACGCCACCGGCAACGGCGACGGCACCACCACCTTCGATCTCCGCGACGCGACCGCTTCCTGCGGCAATAATCTCTGGTACAACAATAGCTTTGGCACTTCGAGCGCCGGCGCTGCGTCAAGTCCTGCCTGCATCGGAGGACTGGGATCCTGATAAGTGCGGTGAAGTATAAGCTTGGTTCTTCCTCGTTTTGCCGGTGACCTCCGCGGATTCACGCAATCCGCGGAGGGCCGGCGAGGGTTCTGATCGCCGCCACCGAAGACTCGCCTCGGCTCCAGCGATTACCGTATTGAAGGCGGCAATCCTCTGTTCACTGTGAATTCTAAGGCGGATGTGTCGTCCGCCGCGCCACTGTCTTGCGCAAGGTAACGCGCACAAATCACTCCGCGCGGTGTCGTGGTCAAGCGGCCGGTCCTTCGCTTAAGTCGCGCAGGACGGCTTCTCTTACATCGGCGAGTGCGGAAAATTCGTTGGGCACGATGAGGCGTTTGACCGCGACGCGCTCGGCAACGCGGGAGAGGAACTGGAACTGACGCGTCAGCATCGCGCGGTCGGTGATGTCGAGCCGGTAGGCCGCCTTGACCAGGCCCATCAGCGCGTCGGCGGGAGCGAGTTCCTGGATGAGGACGCGGTCTGAGTGTTTGCTCGAGCGCGCGCGCTTGAGCAAATAGATGCGCGCGAGCCGGCGCGGCGTCGAGCAGAAGTCGGCGCGTCGAGAATGGTCTTGCCAGCGCGATTTCGTCGTATAGTGCGCAACCGGCTTCAGATTGCGTGAACTTGCGCCAAGCGCCCGTATCGAATCGTCCCACAGCCGCAAGCCCGGATACCCCGGGAGCGCCATAATTGTCTTGCGCTCGGCAACCGCCAGGCAATCATCGCAGACCAGCGGATAGCCCGACAGGACAAAGCTCGCGGCGAGCGTCGATTTGCCCGACCCGGCAGGCCCCGTGAATGCGCAAACTCCCCTGTGCGTCGCGACGGCGGTAGCGTGCAGGGCGTCGCGCCCGCGCAGGTTTACAATCAGCGCAAGCACCTGGTCGATCAGCAGATGACGGACGGTCTCCAGACTAACGTCGCTGCCGGCGTTGCAGCAGACTACCTGGCTTCCGGAGCCGTCAACGACAAAGTCGGCGATATCAGCAAAGGAAAGTACATAACCGCCCGCGGTCTTGCCGCAGCGCAGCCAAGTCCGGCCGCCTGGAAGCCGCGAACGCAGGTACCATTGGGGATTGAGCCCGATGCGCTGAAAGCGCCCGCCGAGAGTCGCGCGAACCGCCGACCTGATCGGCGACCTCCGAAGTGGCGGAAGCTCCGGAAGCGGGATGTCGGTAACGATTTGCAGCCCGTAGGCTTGGCTATGGAAGTTTCGGATCCTCGGTTTGCTCAAGTCGGCTACGCAGCGCACCCGCTCAGCGTGTTCCCAGTGGAGACTCGCTCGGCGCGGTACCCCTTGAAGGCGAATCCTACTCTACTCCCGGAATTGTCGGACTCACTACATTTCGGAATCACCACATCATTGATGATGCGGGGGCTCCGGAAGCTCTTTACGGATCTGAACTTCCACGGAGCTGGGAGTCAGGGCCCGGGCTTCCTGATGCTCGAGCCGTCAACCGGAAGTGCGGAACCGCCGGAGGCGGTGAGCTTGGAAACGCTGCCGTATTTTATCAGACGAGGACGAGCATAGCGTCGCTTTGCTCGCTCTTCTTTCTTTTTCGCCGGTTGTTCCCTACTTTTGGTCATTTTCCACTCCCGAATCCAGCGAAATCAACATAGCAAGACCCGTAATTGTATGTCAAGAAACAGGTATTGTGACTAATGCGTCACAAAGCCGCTTGCTCGGCTTCGGTCACGTGCTTGAGCGGGTCGCTGATACCGAGAAACACCACATCGAGCCACAGTTCGACCGCAAGTACCATCCATAGATCGCATACATTCTTCATGTAAGAGGGGTCGCCGCGCGAAAACTTGGCAGCCATCGAGCGGTACAGGCTTAGAACCGCTTCCCCGTCCACCCATCCGTTTTCGACGACGTTGAGGCGATCGAACAGCCGCTCTCCACCAAGCGCAATTAGCGCGGTTGCGTATGCCTCGGTCGGGTCGGCCTTGTCAGGCCGCAGTCGCACCCGCTCCGGTAGGATTCCGCGCATCGCTTCGCGCATCACGAACTTGCTGACGCCGGGCCTGAAACGTTGGTTATCCGGTATGGCGAAGGCAAACTCCAGCACGCGGCGGTCCAGCAACGGCTGGCGCCCCTCGAGTCGAAAACGCGCTGTCCAGCGTGCGTCGATCTCCAGCGCGTAGGCGAGAAATCCGGACGAGTAAACCCCGTACACGGCCTGCTGTGCAAAGCTGCGGCATCGGGGCAACGGCAATCGCGTGGACAGCCGCTCCGATAGCCTCGTCCTGGCCGCGAACGCGCGCGACACCGTAGCGGTCGGCTGCGGAGGACTCCGCCATCGATCGATCACGGACTTGAGGCTCTCGGGCAGGAGCGGCCAGACTCCATACCGCCAAAGAGTCCTGGCGTAGCCCGGATGGGCAGGGTACCCGCCGGAAAAGTTTCGATTAATCCGCAGCGTCTCCAACAGCGCCGCAATCCGCAGCTGCCTGATCAAGTCTGCATATACCAGCGACGTTCCGGAAAGCCATTCGTCGCCACCCACTCCGGTCAGCCGGACTCCCAGGTCATTGCGCTTGCCCAGGAGTGGCGCGTAATCGGCTAGCGCCGAGTTGGGATAGTCGGGCAGGTCCAGGTAGTGCGCAACTTGCCGAATAAGTTCGGTGAGCGGGGCCACGCCTGAAGGAAGATAGGTGTGGCGATGAGGGTACTTGCGCAAGACCTCTTCGACGTACTCAGCCTCGGCGCCGGGTCCGGTCTCGAAGCGAACTGAAAAGGTCTCAAAACTCGGGACGTGGACCTCGCCGTCGCGGCGTAGTTGTTCGGTCAAACAGACAATCGATCCCGAATCCAGCCCGCCACTCAGGTCCGACGCCACTCCTTTGTTGCTCCGAAGCCGGCATCGCACCGCCTCCTTGAACAGCGAGAGAAAGTGCGAACCGTATTCCTCATCGGTCCGATAGGTGATCTCCCGCGAGGGGTCCAGATCGTAATAGCGCCGGCTTTCCACGCCCCGCGCGCTCACGCTGAGATAATGCGCCGGTTCGAGGCGGACAATGCCCTCGAAGAGAGTCTCCTGGCGATTTGCGGGCATTCTTACCAGAATGTCGGCTATAGCAGGCTCGTTCGGTCTTCGTACGATCCTCGGATCCTGGAACAGTTGATGAAGCTCCGAGGCGCACAGAAAGAATCCTGGGCCACTAAAGTAATAGAAGCTTTTCACTCCCAAAGGATCCCGGGCACAAAAGAGCGTCCGCTTCGATGGGTCCCATAAGGCGAGCGCGAAATCGCCGATCAGCCTTGCCGGCGCCTCCGTACCCCAACACTGCCAGGCGCGAAGCACGATCTCGGCGTCCGTGCCGGTGCGAACACGATGACCTCGAGAATTCAACTCCGCCGTCAGTTCGTCGCGATTATCCACTCGCCCGTCCATCGATAGAACGAGTCCGCTGGTTTCGTCCACGAACGGGCTGGTCTCGGCCGAAGCTTCGGGCGTGGTCTGGAGCTTTGCATGGCCAATCGCGACCGGGCCGTTGCCCCACACGCCGAAGCCGTCAACCGAGCGGTAGGGGACGATGGCGATCATCCGCTCGACAGTCGAGCGGTCGGCTGGAGCCCCGTCCCACTGATAGAGGACCGCGATGCCGCTCATCTAATCGAAGCGCCGCGGTGACGGTCCGATGGCTCCAGCTTTGGCCTCACCGCAAATCACCTTTAGGCTTGGCGATCAGTTGCACGAGTCTCTTTTCGACCAGCTGATCCACGAGCTCGCCCCATACGACGCCATCGCTGATTTCGACGCGCATCAAGCTTTCCTTTCGAATGGCCGGGGACAGTTGCTCCTCCAAAACGCGCGCAGAGGCCACGAGTATGCCACAACGAGCAAATCGGCGGACAGCGCGTTATGCTATCTTTCCTCGGCGGCGCGAGCCTTATAGACCTGCGCCTTGCAACATGATGGCGAGTCCGATCAATCGATGGTTCCCGCGCAGCGCTACGACCGATGCCAAGCTGCTGCTGACGACACGCGCGCTCCGCGGCCTTGCCGACGGGGCAGTCAGCATATTGTTGCCGAGCTACCTGACCGCGATCGGATTCAATCCACTGCGTGTCGGCGCAATCGTGTTCGGCACGCTGCTCGGCTCGGCGGCGCTGACGCTATGGGTGGGACTGGCCACCGATCGGCTGGGCCGGCGCCGAGTCCTGCTTGCGGCGTGCGCGCTGATGCTGGCGACGGGAATTGGATTCGCCACCACCACCAGTTTCTGGCTGCTGTTCGTGGTGGCAGTCGTCGGCACGCTGAATCCATCGGCCGGCGACGTCAGCCTGTTTCTGCCGGTCGAGCAAGCGGCGTTGGCCGAGGCCGCACAACCTCGCGATCTGACCGCGATGTTCGCGCTGTACAACGTTGCGGGCGCGACGGCTGGTGCGTTTGGCGCGCTCGCCAGTGGCGTGCCGGCGATACTCGCGGCGCGCCATGGATGGGCGCTGGCGCCGGCGCTGCGCTCGGGCTTTGTCGCGTACTCGATCATCGCGGTGATTGCGTTCGCGGTTTACCGGCGTCTCTCCCCGGCCATCGAAGTCGAGCGGCAACCAGCCAAGTCCGCGCCGCTGGCGAAGTCGCGGGCAATCGTGCTGCGGCTTTCGGCGCTGTTCAGTCTCGACTCGCTCGGCGGCGGATTCGTAATTCAGTCAATTCTGGCGCTGTGGCTGTTTCGCCGGTTCAACCTCTCGGTTCAAGCGGCGGGCACGTTTTTCTTCGCCGCCGGACTGCTTGGCTCGTTCTCACAGTTCATTTCGTCGGCGCTTGCGGCGCGGTTCGGCCGGATCAACACGATGGTGTTCAGCCATCTGCCGTCGAACGCCATGCTGATCATCGCGGCGCTGATGCCGACCCCGGGGCTGGCGATGACATTTCTGCTGCTGCGCTTTTCGACCTCGCAGATGGACGTGCCCGCGCGCCAGTCGTATGTGATGGCGGTGGTGCCGCCCGAGGAGCGCGCCGCCGCGGCGACAGTTACCAATGTGCCGCGCAGCCTGGCAGCGGCGATGGCGCCGTTGCCGGCGGGCGCGATGCTGAATCAGTCGTCGTTTGGATGGCCGCTGATTTGCGCGGGCGTGCTCAAAACGATTTACGACATCGCGCTGCTGATTCAGTTCCGCGCCGTCAAACCCTCCGACGAACAATTTGAATAGCGGGACTCGTCGCGAGCTACGCCCGCAGCACCACAACGCCCTCGCGGATCGCAAGCCCGCCTTCGCCGCTCAACGTCTCGAAGAAGACGGCTACCCCAGCCGCGCTGTCATCACGCCCCAGCACGCGCACGGTCAGGGTCGAGGGCATCGTCACCATCGCGCCGAAACGGCCCGCGACTCTTTCAATTCGCGCAGGATCGTTGCCCGCTTCGCTCTCGATTATTCGCGACACTGCCATCGCGAGCGTCGCGGTCCCGTGCAGGATGATCGAGGGCAGCCCGGCGGCGCGCGCCACCGATGCGTCGGTGTGTATCGGATTGAAGATTCGCGCGCACTCCGTGTAGATGTGCGCCATGCCTCCCGGCACATCGACCCGGCACTCCAAACGCGGCGCGCCTTGCTCGACGATCGGTTGCATCGGCGCGGGCGGATGGGTCGGCGGAAGATCAGGCCCCTTGACCTCGACTCCGCGATAAAGCGTGCCATACCAGCTCGTGCAAACCGGCTTGCCTGCGCCATCTACGGTATCGAGGCGCGTGACCATGTATGCGCCGGGCTTGAGCCGCTGGACTCCCGCGACCGTGAGCTGGGTCGTCAGCCGCTCGGGCGGCCGAATCGTGCGATATAGCACCGTGTCATGCGTCGCGTGCACGGCGCGCATCGCCTCGTCGTGCGTGAGCGTGGAGGATTTCTCGAACTGCGCGCGCATCGCGACCTGCACCGGCCATTCGAAGCAGACCGGGAACATCGGATGCGCAATCACTGCGCGATTGGTGTCCATGTAGCAGGCCATCGCATCGCCAAGCGCGGCGGCATGGGCCATCGTCCAGCGCGAATCGATCCGGCTGACCATTGGCCCACCCGCGCTCCCGACGATCGACGATTCAAGCGCCATGACGGCTACTTCTACCCGCCGTCACTCGCCCCGTCCATCGCGCCTCTCGAGCACCTCGCAGGCGTGGTCCGGTGATCTACTGCCTGGAAGTGAGGATGTGGTCGAGCTTGCCGCGTGCCCAGGTGTCCAGCATTTCTGCAAGCGATTTCAGCTTTACCGGTTTGCTCAGATAATCGTCCATCCCGGCGTCGAGGCATCGGGCGCGATCGCGTTGCGCCGCGTGAGCAGTAAGAGCGATTACCACCGTGTGCCGGGTATTTCCTTCGCGCCGCCTAATCTCCGCGACCGCTTGGTAGCCGTCCATCTCGGGCATTTCGCAGTCCATCAAGACAATATCGGGGCGCCGGCTCGATATGACCTCCAACCCCCGTTGCGCGCCGTCGGCGATTTCCGCCGTGTAGCCGAGGACGGAAAGCTGCTGCGCCCCCATAGTTCGATTCACCAGATTGTCGTCCACCAACAGCACCCGTACCGCCTTACGCCAATGCGGCGGATGATTGTCAATCGGGCTCGGCGGCGCGGGCGCGATGGTACTGGTGTTGACGCTGTCGGCATTTCTGCATAGCTCGAGCAGACAGCTGAACAGGTGCGACGGACGCACCGGCTTGGTAATCCACGCATCCACCACTTCGGTCGCATTGCTCGCGGCGCTTTGCGCGCTCAACATGATCACCTTGCCATGCTTGATATCGGGGTGCCGCTTGATTGCACGCGCGAGGCCGAGCGCGCCCACGCCGGAAATCTGTTCATCGATGAGCACAACGATTTGTTTCCCGTCGCCGGCCCGCGCCGGCTTCAGGATATCCCGGGCTTCGGCCCCGCTGCCGACCGCCGCGTTCTCAATTCCCCACGACGACAGGTACTCGGAAATAACTTGACGACTGGCTGGACTATCGGTGACGATCAGCGCGCGCACGCTGTTGAGGCATGAGCTGGCGGTCGCGGTCATCCACGGACGGACAATTTCCAATCCCTTCTCGAGTCGCGCGGTGAAGTGGAAGTTCGATCCTTTTGCGGGCGTGCTTTCAAATCCGATTTCGCCTCGCATTTGATCAACCAGTCCGGCCGCGATGACCAGGCCGAGTCCGGTGCCGCCGAAGCGCCGGCTGGTCGACCTTTCCGCCTGAACAAACGGCTGAAACAGGCACCCCTGCATCGCCAATGGAATTCCAATCCCCGTGTCGATCACCTCGAAGCGCACCAGCACATCGCCGGCCGTGTCTTCTACCCTGTTTGCCCGGACCATCACCTCGCCTTGCTGGGTGAACTTGATCGCGTTCGACAGCAGGTTGTTGAGAATCTGGCGCAGCCTGCTCGGATCCCCGCGCAAACCGCTCGGCATGTTTACGTCCACATACAGCGCAAGCTCGATTCCTTTGGCGCGCGCAGCGGCTGCGAAAGAATCGATTAGACTTTCCGTCAGCTCGACCAGGTCGAAGTCGAGCTTCTCCAGCACCACCCGGCCGGCTGCGAGTTTCGAGAAGTCGAGTATGTCGTTGACGGTTGTCAGCAGCAGCTCGCCGCTTGACCGAATGATCTCAGTTTGCCGGCGCTGCTCGGGAGTCAAATCGGAAAGCGACAGCAGCTCTCCCGCGCCGATGATTCCGGCCAGTGGCGTGCGAATCTCGTGGCTCATGCTGGCCAGGAAATCCGATCGTGAACGGGCCGCTTCCAGCGCAAGGTCACGCACTCCGCGCGCGCGATTAACCTCTTCCTCGGCGCGCTTGCGCTCGGTGATGTCGCGGATCGCGCTGAAGACGATCGTGCCTTGCGCGGTTTCAAGCGGACTCAAACTGATCTCAACCGGAAACTCGGCGCCGTCTTTGCGCCGACCGCGAAGCTCCAGACCGGAGTGCATCGGACGCTCTCTGGGGCTTGTGAAGTATGCGCCGCGATGCTCTGAATGCTGGCCGCGAAGACGCGCCGGCACCAGCATCTCGACCGTGTTGCCGAGTAACTCGGCGCGCGCGTATCCGAAGAGCTTTTCGGTCTGTGCATTGACCAATGTGATACGGCCGTCCGGGCCCGCAATCACGATTGCGTCCGGGGCCGACTCGAGCAGCGCGCGAAAGCTGTCGTCTGCATCGGCGGCCTCGGTGACGCGAGCCAATCGCGCGGTGCTGAGTTTCGCAAGCTTGTCTTCGCTCACAGATTGCCCCTCCTCACTTCACTGACCTGGCAGCGCAGTTTCAAGATTTGTGCCGCGCGGTGTGGATGAATGGGCTTGCTGCAAGCGAACTAAGCGGGCGGGCGGCGGCAATTCGGTGTCAGCGGCGGCACAAAAATGACACGCCGCTCGGGACGCTCGATATCGAGACTGGCTCTACCCCCGGTTGCGCGGATCCCATTCGGGCAGCGGCCGCGGCTCGGGCATCATGAGGTCCTTTGCCGCGACGATGCCGACGAGTTTGCCCAGGTACATAACGGGGAGCGCGCCGACTTTGTGCTGGCGCATCAGGGTGGCCGCATATGCCAGCGATTCCGAGGGCCTCACGGTGATCGGATGGCGCGTCATCGCGGTTTTGACCAGCGTCGAGTCGAGCGCGTCCGCGTAGCGTCTCAAGTCAAATTCGCTCACGATTCCGACGAGCTGATCTGCCTCGACGACCGGGAGCCGGCGAAATGGTCCCGCCTCCATTTTGGATGCTGCGGCAGCGAGCGTATCGGCCGGTCCTACGGTGACTACTGTTCGCGTCATACGGACCTCGACCAGCTGCATCATCTAACTTCCTCCAAAACGCGATGCGGCCGGCGCATCGATCGCGACGACCGCCGGATTGCGCGACAATCATACGGCAGGCGCGCCGGTGGATGCCATGCGTGAGGGCGGACTTGAACCCCGACGGCTTCGACCACGGGTCGCTGGCCGCCGGCTGCGAATTTGCTCTCGCCGAGCTTGCTGAATCGAGGTGATTAAGATTCCAAAAGAGCTTTTCTCAGGTAGTGCTTCTGATGGCCACGCGGATAGTCGGCATGAGTGGCGATGATCTCAAACCCGAGACCTTGGTAAAAGCGCGGCGCCTGGAAGCTGTGAGTGTCCAGGATCATCTGGCGGCATCCGCGCGCAATCGCCTCGGTCTGCGCGGCCGCCATCAGGCCTTTGCCATATCCGCGATTGCGATAGTCCCACCGTACCCAAAGATAGCGAACTTCGCAGCATCCACCCCAGCTCCAACCGTAGAGCCCGGCAATGATCGTTCCGTCTTCCTCGCGCACCAAGTAAGAGAGGATTTTGCCGTCTTTGATACGAGTCCGTTCGATGTTGTACTCAGTGATGCGATCTTCGAGAAAATGGATATCGTGGTCAGAAGGTTTCTCGTCGACGGGCGGGATTTGGATTTTGATATTCATTGGTTGTCCTCCGATGTTCCCCTCATGACCCCGGGCAACTAACGCCGAGCCGCGGCAATCGCGGCGGATGCCATCGTCATTGGCTCCTGCGGCGGGCGCGGTAGCGGCGAATCAGCGCGTTGGTCGAGCTGTCGTGGGCTAGCGGCGGTTCTGTCGGTGATTCCAGCTCCGGGATGATTTTTTGCGCCAGCACTTTGCCCAGTTCCACGCCCCATTGATCGAATGAGTCTATATTCCAGATTGCGCCCTGGGTGAAGACGCTGTGTTCGTAGAGCGCTACCAGCTTGCCTAGCGTTTCGGGAGTTAGCTCGTCGGCAAGAATCACCGTCGAGGGCCGATTGCCCTCGAACACGCGATGCGGCGCCAGCCAATCCGGAGTGCCTTCGGCCTTGACCTGCTCGAGCGTTTTCCCGAATGCGAGCGCCTCGGCCTGCGCGAACACGTTCGAGAGCAGCAGATCATGATGGCGCCCGAGCGGATTCAGCGTTCGGCAGAAGCCGATGAAGTCGCACGGGATGAGCTTCGTCCCCTGGTGGATGAGCTGGTAGAACGAATGCTGGCCGTTGGTGCCGGGCTCGCCCCAGTAAATCGGTCCGGTCTGATAATCGACCGGCGCGCCTTCGAGCGTGACGTGCTTGCCGTTCGATTCCATCGTCAGTTGCTGCAGATAGGCGGGAAAGCGCTTGAGGTATTGCTCGTAGGGCAGCACCGCGACGGTTTGCGCGCCGAAAAAATCGTTGTACCAGACGCCCAGCAGCCCCATCAGCACCGGCAGGTTGCGGGCCAGCGGCGCCGTGCGATAATGCTCGTCGATGGCGTGGAAGCCGGACAGCATTGCGCGGAAATTCGCGGCGCCGACGGCGATCATCGTGGACAGGCCGATCGCGGAGTCCATCGAGTAGCGGCCGCCCACCCAATCCCAGAAGCCGAACATATTTTTCGTGTCGATGCCGAACTTCGCCACTTCGGCGGCGTTGGTCGAGACCGCGACGAAATGCCTCGCCACCGCCTTGTCGTTGCCCAGCGCGGCCAGACTCCAGCTCCGCGCGCTGTGCGCGTTGGTCATCGTCTCGAGCGTGGTGAAAGTTTTCGACGAAATGATGAACAGCGTTTCGGCCGCGTCGAGATCGCGCGTGGCCTCGGCGAAATCGGTTCCATCGACGTTGGAGACGAAGCGCACGCTCAGATTACGGTCGCTGTAATGGCGCAGCGCCTCGTACGCCATGACCGGGCCGAGGTCGGAACCGCCGATCCCGATATTGATCACGTTGCGGATGCGCTTGCCGGTGTGACCTTTCCACGAGCCGTCGCGGATGCGCGCCGAGAATTCCGCCATGCGATCGAGTACCGCGTGGACCTTGGGCACCACGTCGTCGCCATCGACGCCGATTGAAGCGCCGCGCGGCGCCCGCAGCGCGACGTGCAGCACGGCGCGCTTTTCGCTCAGGTTAATTATGTCGCCGCGGAACATCGCGTCGATGCGCCCGCGCAGGCCCGACTCCTCGGCCAATGCGAGCAGCAGGCGAAGGGTCTCGTCGGTCACGCGATGCTTGGAATAGTCGAAGTACAGGCCGGCGGCCTCGACCACCAGCCGTTCACCGCGCCTGGGATCTTCGGCGAACAGAGCCTTCAGGTGGCGGCTGTGAATCTGGTTGTAATGCGCCTGCAGCGCCTTCCACGCAGGGCGCTCGGCTATGGAATTCGTTTTCATTGATCCTGCCATGATGCCTGCTTGCTTGACGCAGCGGAGGTCTAGTTCGAGGTGGTGGATACGATCGCGCGATCGCCGCGCGGCAGGATCATTACTTCGGACATTCGGGTCTCCGGATCCAGCCTGATGAAATAGGCGGGGAAGCCGGTTTCAGTGACGGCGACGCTGGTGCGCGCGTCGCAACCGCATCGCGCCGCCATCGCGTCGTTTATCGCGGCGAGTTTGTCCAGACTGAGCGCTGCGAGTTGCAGGTTGGCGTCATCGACGAAAAGTTTGAGCGTCGAGTCTTTCATCTCGACCCGGGTGACGACCGCGGTGCCGGAGACGGTCGCAGTCTTGACGACCCATCGAATGAATTGGCCCTTATCCATGTGCTCGGCGTCGCGATGGTTCTTGCGTACCTCGGAGATAGCGCCGTCGAGCGAGCCTTTCTTCGCGGTGGAATCGGCGAACACCTGCGCATCCGCCAGCGTCCAGATTTGCTTCGACCATCGCGCAACCGCAGCGCGATCGCCGCCGGGCAAACTCTGATAGTCGGTCGCGGCGCGCTCGGCGTCTGCCAGATCATGGTCGGCTAGGGCGGCTTCGACCTCAGCGGCGTCTTTGCGCCGCGCCGCCTCGTCGATTTGCGCGATGATCGAACTGCTCTGGCTGCCCGGTTCTTTGGCCGCGTCCGCGCAGACGCTGCGCTGCTCGGCCAGCGTGAATGTCGGGCGGCCGATCATGAAGTCGCACAGACAGACGTCGTCCTTCACTTCGCGCCGCTGGCTCGCACTCAAGTCGTTGCCGTGGGCTGAGAGAGCGGCCAGTTCTTGACGGGCTGCCGGATAATTGCCGGCCGCTATTTGGCTGCGTGCCGCGGTGAGCGCGGACGGGGCGCATCCTGAGAGCCCGGCTACAAGCGCGATCGCGACTGCCGCTTGGCCGGCAATCCGGGGCAAAGCGTAGCGCAGGATCGAAGTGCGGGGGTAGCGAGGCATGAGTTGATTATGGCAAAGGCGCCGGCCGATTGCCTACCCGCCAAGATGAGGCAATGGACTGTCGCGCCGGCGACCGAATTATTTGATGTACCACGATGCGACACCGGCGATGTCAGATTCGCCCCCCCTCCGGTCTTCTTTGGACGGCTACGTCAACTTTCTCTCGGAGCTACCGCTGGCATGAGTGGTGCACTTGAACCTCGTACAAGGTGCTGAGCATGAAACGAATCGATTGCGCTGACGCAATGCGCAAGGGAGGAAATCAATAATGAACTACATCAACCGACTGATAGTTAGGGTTCGCGAGAGCAAGCCGGGCCAGACGATGACTGAGTACGTGCTGATTATCGCGGCGATCGCGGTAGCCGGTTACATCGCGTACAAGGGCCTCGAAGGCGGGATCAACACGATCATCGCTAACGTGACCGCGACGCTGACGGGCGCGTAAAACCAGTGGTTCTCGCAAACAAGCCGATTGCGCTGACGCAATGCGCAAAGGAGGGACATCGACATTGAGGTACATCAACAAACTCATTGTTAGGGTCCGCGAAAGCCATACGGGACAAACGATGACTGAGTACGTACTGATTATCGCGGCGATCGCGGTAGCCGGTTACATCGCGTACCAGGGCCTCGAAGGCGGGATCAACACGATCATCGCTAACGTGACCGCGACGCTCCAAGGTGCGTAGCAACAGCCCCCAAGCCCGCGCGGTCGAAACCACCTGCGCGGGACAGGCGGCGGGGACCGAGTGCCCCGCCGCGCACATCCAGGGCTTTTTTAGCAGGCGAAGTAACGGGTCGATGCGAGAGAAACAGTGACTTCAGGCAGCTCCGGCTTCGCCCGCTTCGGCGCAGCTCGCAACGGGAGCGTGAGCGATTGAATTGTGCTGGTGGGAGCGGTCCGCGCCGGCGGCTCGCATAAGAACGGGGGCATAGATGAGACGACCCATAGTTTTCATAGTCCTTGCAGGAATGGGCGCGGTGCTGGCCGCGATGGTGGTTTTTTCCGCGATCAGAACCCGCGAGTCCGAAGTGCAGCGCGCGATGGCGCACACGGTCGAAGTCGTAGTCGCGGCAAAGGATATCCCGCTGGGCGCGAAACTTGAGCCCGACGCGGTCAAACTGGTTCGCTGGGCGCGCGACGGCGTTCCGCAGGGCGCGTTCACCGATCCGCAGGCGGTCGCGGGCTCGTTTGCAAAGAGCCAGTTCCTCGCCAATGAGCCGGTGGTCGCCAGCAAGCTGTTCATGGGCCAGGAAAGCTCCGGCGTGATGCCGCTGCTGATCCCGGCCGGGATGCGTGCGATGTCGGTGCCGGTCGACGAAGTCGCAGACATCGCAGGCTTTATCGAGCCACACACCCGCGTGGACATCTTGGTCGCTATCTCGGGCACCGGCCCGGGCGAGCCGTCTTTCTCGCGGATCGTTCTCCAGAACATCGAGGTTCTGGCTGTCGGCCAGGAAATCGAGCGGGTCAAGGACCAGCCGCAAATAGTAAAGGTCGTGACCCTGCTGGTGACTCCAACCGACGCCGAAAAACTTACCCTGGCGAGCCACGAGGGAATGCTGCATCTGGCGATGCGCAGCTATAGCGACAGCAAAATTGTCGCGACCAAAGGAATCGGAGTCGGCGAGCTTTTGCATGAGGGCGCACCGGTGTTGCCCGCGATGCAACCGCTGGCGCCGGCGCTCGCCGCGCGCCAATTGCACCGACCCACGCCGCTTGGAATCGAAGTTGAAGTGCTGCGCAATGGCAAATCGTCGGAAACGATTTCCTTTGTCAATTCCGGCGTGGGAGCGCGTTCCTTCGACCAAGTGCGGCAGGACGCGCCTGCCGTTTCGGCGCCGCAGTTGCCCGCGGCTGCGGGATTGCCCGGCGCACCCCAATCTCCCGTCTCGGCCGCAAGCCCTGCTTCGTCCGCGAGCTTTGCCGGTGATCGCAGGTGGCAATAGGGGTGAAGGCCATGAGGGTACGCAAGAACATTGCCGGCTTCCAGGCGCCCATACCCAGGAGCAAGATCGAGTGCCAGTCGTCGGATTAAAGAGTGAGGGTCGTCGCAGCACGATGAAGGTCATGCTGGTCGGCGCTCCCGGCGAACAGCGCACCCAGCTCAAGACGGTGCTGGCGGCGCTGGCTGAGCCTGAAATCGAGATCATCGAGGGCGAGACTGCCACCGCCGCGAATCTTTCCGAGAATGTCGCCGCGCCGCCTGACGCTACCTTGGTGATGGTCAACGGCAACGAGGAGGCTGCCCTGAGCTTTCTCCAGAGCCAGTCGCTCCATTCGCCGCGCCCGAGTCTGCTCGCCGTGCTTACCGCGCGCTCGGCCGGGCTGATGAAACGAGCGCTGCGCTCGGGCGCCGACGAGATTCTTTTCATGCCGCTGGACCCGGGAGAGGCTACCCGCGCCTTGCTGAAAATCAGCGAGACGCGCTGGCGCACCGAGCGTCGCGAGGGCGGGGTGGTCATTTCCATCACCAGCCTGATCGGCGGCGTCGGTGTGACCTCGCTGGCTGCCGACCTCGCGTTGGCGCTCGCGTCGTTGCATCAACGCGTAGCGCTGGTCGATCTCGATCTTCAGACCGGAGGCCTGGCGGTCTTTCTCAACCTCGATCCGGAAGTGACCATCATGCCGCTGGTGCGGCTGGACCGTAAGCTCGATTCGATCCAGCTCGAATCCGCCTTGACCAAGCATCAATCGGGGGTCTATTTGCTGGCCGCGCCCAAGCGAATCGAAGAAGGCGAACTGGTTTCGGACCTCACGGTCGGCACGGTGCTCGATCTGATTCGTCAGTTGTTCGACTACGTGATCGTCGATTGCGGAGACCACGTGGACGAAAACGGAGTCGCGGCGTGGGAGCGCTCGGAGCATCTGTTTTACGTGATCAATCAGACGATCGGGGCAGCGCGATCCGCATGGCGATTCATCGATCTGTTCGAGCGTCTGGACCTGACGACGCTGGAGCCGCGCTTCATTCTCAATCGCTATAGTCCGTCGCATCCATTGACCGAGAAGGCGATCGAAGCAACTCTTGCCAGGCCCATCTACGCGAAGATTCCAACCGACGATCGGACTTTCGAATCTATCGAGATGAAGGCGCAGGACCTTTTCCAGCTCGCGCCGTCGTCTCCGGTCGCGCGCGCGATGCTCGATCTCGCAGCTCTGGTAATGCCGCGTCCGGAAGCGGTTCCAATTCAGGAAACATTTATGTCGCGGCTCAAATCCGCCTTCGTTACGCATTGAAGTCGATGAGGTATGCAAGATGGGACTGACAGACAGGCTGTCGAATGCCACCAGGGGCGGACGCCCGCCAGAGGCCACTACCGGCGGTGGCTCGCTTATCGGCGCGACCGTGCGCCGGCGCAAGGATGCGATCGCGGATAGCTCGCGGCGCTTGAAGGTCAAAGTTCACAACAAATTGTTCGAGACTATCGACGTCTCCAAGCTCGAGACCCTCGAGCCCGCGATGGTCTCCATCAAAGTCACCGCCGCTATCAATGACATCCTTAATGAAGACGGCCGCCTCCTAACCGACATCGACCGCGGCCGGCTCATCGAAGAACTTAAAAACGAGCTGCTCGGCCTGGGTCCGCTCGAGCCCTTGCTCCGTGACGACGAAATCACCGACATCCTGGTCAACGGCCACGACCAGGTTTACGTCGAAAAGCGCGGCAAGCTGTACGCCACGGACATCGTGTTCCAGGACGACCAGCATCTGATGCTGATCATCGATCGGATCGTGTCTCGCGTCGGACGGCGGGTTGACGAATCGTCGCCGATGGTCGATGCGCGGTTGCCCGACGGCTCGCGTATCAACGCGATCATCCCGCCGCTGGCGCTCGACGGGCCGGCGCTGTCGATCCGGCGTTTCGGCAAGCATCGCTTCGACATCGGCGCGCTGGTCGAAAGGGAGGCTCTCACCTGGGACCTGGTCGAGTTTCTGCTCGCGGTTGTGCGGGCGCGCCTGAACGTAATCGTTTGCGGCGGTACCGGCTCGGGCAAGACCACGATGCTCAATTGTCTGTCGGCGTTCGTTCCCGAAAACGAGCGAATCGTTACGATTGAGGATTCTGCCGAGCTTTCCTTGCAACAGCCTCACGTCGTGCGGCTCGAGACCCGGCCGGCCAATCTCGAAGGCCGCGGCGAGGTCACGCAGCGCGACCTGGTCAAGAACTGTCTGCGAATGCGCCCGGACAGAATCGTCGTCGGCGAGGTCCGCGGCGCGGAAGTCTTCGACATGTTGCAGGCGATGTCCACCGGCCATGACGGCTCTATCGCCACCATCCACGCCAACAGTCCTCGCGAATGCCTGGGCCGGCTCGAGATGATGATGCTGCTGTCGGGCGTCTCGATCCCGCAGCGCGCGATGCGCCAGCAAATTGCCTCTGCGGTCAACATTATCGTTCACGTCAGCCGGCTGTCTGACGGTTCGCGCAAAGTCATGAGGATTTCCGAGATCAGCGGCATGGAAGGCGAAATGATCATGATGCAGGACTTGTTCGAGTTTGTCCGCGCCGACACCACCGCGGCGGGAAAAATCAACGGCGCCTTTCAATCGACCGGCATTCGTTCAGCTTACGCGCAGCGCCTCGAAACGGCCGGATACAAGACCGAATCGAAGGTGATCAAAATGGCCGCGCGATGAACCTCGGCGACCTGTTGATTCCGGCTGCGGCCGCGGGCTTCGTGCTGATTGCCGGCGCGTTGCTGTTCATGCGGCCCGATCGGCCCCACGTCACGCGCACCGTGATGCGGCGGATGTCGCGGCCCAACGCTGTCTTGACCGGCGATATCACCAAGACCGATCGCCGCCGCCTGACCGGACGCGAATTCCTAAGCTGGCTCTATCAGCTCAATCTGCTGCAAAAGCTCGAGGAAAACCTCTGGCAGGCAGGAATCTACGCCCGCATTGTCGATGTCCTGCTCGTGATCCTGCTGATGTTTGCGGCGGGCCTGTTTGCCGGCGAAGCGATTTTGGGGAAGGAACTCCTGTCGATCGCGATGGGCGCGGCGATGGCCAGCCTGCCGATAGCTTATATCCGGGTGCGCAGGCAGCGGCGCCTCAAGGCATTCGCCAAGCAACTGCCGTACGCGCTCGACTTGATCAAATCGTCACTCGAAGCCGGCCATACGCTGCTGCGCGGATTGCAAGTCGTGGTCGCGGAGTTCGCCGATCCGATCTCCACCGAATTCCGCTCCGCCATCGAACAGAGCCGGCTGGGGCTGCCGCTGCCGCGCGCGCTCGAAGAGATGCTCAAGCGCGTGCCGCAGGATGATCTGCGCCTGCTGGTCGTCGCGGTGCGGGTGCAATCGGAAGTCGGCAGCTCGCTGGCGCTAATTATCGGACGCCTCTCGGAGATCGTTCGCAACCGCCAGCGCCTGCAACAGCAAATCAAGGCGCTTACCGCCCAATCCAAGATGAGCGGGATACTGGTCGGCTTCCTGCCGATCGTGATGCTGGCTGCATTCAGCGTCATCCAGCCAAGCTACACCGACACGCTCTTTTACGATCCGACCGGCCAAAAGATTCTCGAAGTTGCCTGCGTGCTCGACGTGCTGGCCTTCCTCTCAATTCGCAAGCTGCTGAAGGTGAAGTACTGAAATAACTGCGATGCCGGCCATCTATGCAAGCTTGACGGTGTTTTTCCTGTTCGGCGCGATCTCTCTGGCGGTCTACGCGGCGATCTACGGGATTAATCGTCCGTTCGACGAGCGCATCACCGAGATCGGCGTCAAGATGCGCGTCGCCTATGGAAATCCCGCCAATGTCGACATGGAGTCCAGTACCTTTGCGCGTTCGCTGTTTCGATGGGTCGCCAGGCATCTTCCCGAACCCGCGCCAAATACTCCCGAGCGCGAGAAGCTCGCACAGCTCCTGGTTCGCGCCGGCTTTCCCGGGCCCCGCGCCGTCCGCACCTTTCACTTCGTCCGCCTCTCATCGACGGCGGGAGCTGCGCTGCTTGCGCTCGTCGTCGCCATCGCGCTGGGCTTCCACGGCGTCAAGCCGCTGATGTTCATGCTGATGGGCCTGGGCATCGGCGCATTTGCCCCCGGCTACTATATCGGCCGCAAGGCCAAAAACCGTCAGCAGTTGATCGCCGGCCAACTCTCCGACGTTTTGGATTTGCTGGTGGTCTGCGTCGAAGCCGGCCTCGGCCTGAGCGAAGCCATCAAGATCGTCGGCTCCGAAACCCAGCGCCAAAATCAGGAAATAGGCTCCGAGCTGTCGATCGTGTCAGCCGAGCTCGCCGCCGGCAGCACGCTTGGCCAGGCGCTGAGAAGTTTCGCCGATCGCACCGCCGTCGACGACATCAAACCGCTGGCCGCGACCCTGGTGCAGAGCGAAAAGCTGGGCGCGTCAATCGGTCCCGCGCTCCGATCGATCTCGGACTCGATGCGCACCACCCGCCGCCTGCGCGCCGAAGAAGCGGCGGCAAAAACCACGGTCAAGATTCTCTTCCCGCTCGTGCTGTTCATCTTGCCCGCCATGATGAGCGTGATCGTCGGCCCCGCCATGATTCAGATCATGCGGGCCCTTTCGCATACATAGCGTTTGCGCCCGCGATCGCCCCATAGCGCGCCCTCCCTAATGCAACCGGTAACGCTCTTGACGCGGGCGGATTGGCACAATAACCGATCGATCATGGCTGACTCGCAACCGCGGATGCGCGCGCTTGAGTTATGGAGCGAGGCGATGCGCTTCCACCTGAACCACGATCTCGAGCGCGCGGTCGAACTCTACACAAAGTCGATTGAAGTCTTTCCTACCGCCGAGGCCTACACATTCCGGGGATGGGCGTTCGAAGGAATGGGACGAATCGACGACGCGATCGCGCAATGCCGCCGCGCCATCGAAATCGATCCCGCCTTTGGCAATCCATACAACGATATCGGCGCATATCTAATCGCCAAGGGCGAGCTCGACGAGGCCGTCCCGTGGCTCGAAAAGGCCAAGACCGCACCGCGTTACGATCCGCGTCATTATCCGTTCATGAACCTGGGCCGAATCTACGCTGCCAAGGGAATGGTGAAACGTGCGATCGACGAGTTCGAAGGCGCACTCGCACTCGCGCCTGGCGATCCGACTTGCGTGTCCGCGCTGGCGCAGCTCCGCGCCTTGTTGAATTGAACGATTAACTGGAGCTGGCGCCCGATTTCACGCTCACCGCGCGCGACGCCGGTACCATCATCCCAGCCCCGATTTACAGCTCGCCGGCCTGCGCGACTTGCCTGCGCTGCCGCCGCGCGCCGATCTCTAGTGGCGAACCAATGTCGCATTCTGACCTGCTCGATGACACTGAAATGTCGCATCGAGCGCCGTGTGCGGCGCGGCGCGCAGTTGTGCCTATTAGAGACAACCGTTCAGTGAGTGTCCCGCTTCCGAGACGATGGCCCGTCACTTGCTCTAAATCCTCGTGGTTGACCTGTGAATACAGCTCAAAGAGGAAGCACTGTGCAACACGCGGACCCTCAATCGGCACCAGGAAATCCCGGATCAGGAGCGGCTCCTGGCGGAGACGGAGCAAGCGAGATGGTGTCGCTCGAGCACCTCGTGCACAGTGCGGACCGGCTCGGCGGCATGGTCGTACGATCGGCGCAGTTGCGCAAGGTCTTGAAGTCGGTTTCGCAGCTAAGTCCCTACAAAGCGACGGTGCTGATTTCGGGCGAATCCGGAACCGGAAAGGAATTGGTCGCGCGCGCGCTGCACACGCTGGGTCCGGTTCCAAACGGTCCCTTCGTGACGCTGAACTGCTCCAACCTGGTCGAATCGTTGGCCGAGTCGCAGTTATTCGGCCACGTCCGCGGCGCCTTTACCGACGCACGCGAGGATTCGCAGGGATACTTCCGATCCGCCAACGGGGGCACGCTGTTCCTTGACGAGATCGGCGAACTGCCGCTCAAGCTCCAGCCCAAGCTGCTGCGCTCGGTCGAGACGCACGAGGTTCAGCCGGTCGGATCGTCGCATTGCTACAAGGTTGATCTCCGCTTGGTCGCCGCGACGAATCGCGACTTGCACGCGATGGTCAGAGCGGGCCAGTTTCGCGACGATCTCTACTACCGCATGAGCGCTCAGGCGATCTTTATCCCGCCCCTTCGAGAACGGCGCGAGGCCATCGCGGCCTTCATCGGGTTTTTCATCGAACACTACAATCGTCTGTTCGGCAAAAATGTCTCGCAAATCTCGCGCCGCGCCGTCGAGATACTTTGCGCATATCAATGGCCGGGAAATGTCCGCGAACTCTCCAATGCGATCGAAAGTGCCGTGATTTTAAGCGAGAGCAACAGCATCGGCGTATCCGATCTCCCCGAGCAGATCGTCGACGGAACCGGCGCCGAGTTGTTGTACCCGCACGAGCAATCGTCCGCCAACGCTCACCACCCGGACGCGCCAGTCGCGCGCCGCTTGCCCAGCGTAGATTTCGACGGCGAGCCGTCGGGATTCCTGCTCGATGACGTGGTCAAGAAGACCCTGATGCGTTCGCTCGAAGAGACCGAGGGAAATCGACGCCGCGCTGCCGGCCTGCTCGGCGTTTCGCGCTCAACGCTCTACCGGATGCTCATTCGCTATGGGATCGCCGATAATCCGCAGCGGCTATCCGTTCAGCACACTATCTAAGATTATGCGTTGGTTCCTTAAAGTTACGTCTGTCATGGTGGCCGTCCAACTCTTCGCCGCGGTATCGGCGTTCGGCTTCCACCTCGATCCGTCGCTCGATCCGGAGCCGCCCTTCGTGATTTGCAAAAAGCAGCCGTACGCGCTCTGCGCCGCGGCGAGTTGCTTCGTTTATGACGGAGTCGCTTATTGCAAGTGCGATATCTTGCGAGGTGACAGCATCAGTCTCCAGCTCAGCTACTCAAGCCCCGTCGCCGAGCAAAATGTCTGTGATCTGAACCGGCAGGGCAAGACGAATGGTTATATGGCGAGCACCTTCAGCCTTCCGGATGATGTGACGAAAGGTGGTCCCGCGGCCGTTTACACCTGCCCTGGATCGGCTGACGCGGGGAGCGGGGTGATCGCGCCGGTAGCCTATGGCCAATGTGACGGTGGCATTTGCTTCAAGAGCAGCACGGGTAAAAGGTTCCCGGGCTTCGCTGGCCGGCTCCACGATGATGAGATCATTTGCTCCTGCCCGATCTCATCTGGCTCGACGCCAGGCAGCTCGGATAGCTTCGGATATCAGGTGTTCGGCCGGTACCATCCGACCGCACCCAAAGGAAGCAGATGTGACGCAAGCGCCTGTGCATCCTGCAGTGTGCCTAACCCCACCGCTAACGGAACTACCCTCTCCGTTGGAGCCGCAACCGGAGTCCCGAAATTCCTTGCGCTACAGCTCGACGGACCGCCACTTCCGGATATCAATGAGTGTCTGTGCACATGCACCCAGGCTCCGGGTCCGGATGGAAGTATTTCCTGTACGGTGGCAGAAGATACGACCCCTTAGCCACTTGTGGCGCGCGTTGCTCCCGGCTTGTGAGGCTTTCCATGCTGAGGCGGCTGCTCTCATCGCGCTCCGTCAACTCCCGTCAACTCTCCGGAGCTGGAAAACCTCGATCGATTCAATAACAATTCCGTCTCGATGAGGACGGGCGCGCGACTCTTCGCGGCGATTGCCGCAATGGCATCTTTGGCTGACGTATTCCCGGCGATGGCCGCTTCGCCGCCGCCGGACTTGGTCGAGCTCGAGCGGCAGGTAGCACTCGAGCTTGCGCACGTGCGCGACAGCGGGCCCACCGACCCCGTCGAGCGCAAGCAGCTCTTCGACGCCAACCAATTGGAACAGAAGGGCGAGGCGGCAATCAAATCCGGCGATTACAAATCCGCCGAGGACAGCCTGCTCCATGCCCGCGAGATCCTCCGCCATCTTCGCGAGCTCTCCGACTGACACCGGCGACCGCATTCATCGCGAGCGCAGGTTCTGGTAAGTTCTAATCGCGGGTTCCCAAATGAGTGGTTCGGATCAAATCTGGGCTGAGGCGTTGCGCACGCTCAAGCGCGGGCAGCCATTTGCGCTGGCGACGGTGGTGAACGTTCGCGGCTCTACCCCGCGTGAAGTCGGCGCCAAGATGATCGTCCGCGCGGACGGCCAGTTCGGCACCATCGGCGGCGGATGCGGCGAAGCCGAGGTCTTTCGAAAAGCCCGTGTATTACTTGAAGAAAGCGGCGACCGCGGCGCGCGGCTTGCGGAAGTCGATCTCACCGGTGATTTCGACCAGCCCGAGATCGGTACCTGCGGCGGAATGATGGACGTCTTCGTCGATCTGTGGTCCCCGGCCCGCGACTTGCCGATCGCGCGCAAGCTGGCCGACGCCGCCGGCCGCAATGCTCCCGGCGCACTGCTGACGGTGGTCGATCCGGGTTCGCGAAGCGAAATCCCCGCCGGGTCGCGGACGTTTATAGATCGGCGCGATGCGGGCGCGCGAGATGCGGGACCGATCGATCTGCCCGCGGCGGCATTCGCGCAAATCGCCGAGCGAACCGATGACGCGATTCCCACCTTGCTCGAACTCGATGGCGCCGGCGGGCTTCATCCTGTCACGCATCTCGAACCCAAAGGCGGCGTGCGCCTGTTCGTCGATCCGATCGTTGGTGCGCAGCGGCTGATAATCGTCGGCGCGGGCCATATCGCGGCGCCGTTGTGCGTGCTTGGAGCGATGCTCGGGTTTCACGTCACGGTGATCGACGATCGCGCGTCGTTTGCGAACCGCGAGCGGTTCCCCGATGCCGACGAAATAATCGTCAAACCGTTCAAGGCCGCGATCGACTCGCTCGCGCTCGACGGCCACTGCTATCTGGTTTCCGTCACCCGCGGTCATTCTTTCGACGAGGAAGTTGTGCGCGCGGCGCTGATGCAGCCGTGCGGATTCGTCGGGATGATCGGTTCGCGCCGCCGGGTAAAGGCCACGCTCGAGAGAATTGGCGGGAGCGGGGTTCCGATGGAGCGGCTCGGCGACGTTCATGCGCCGCTCGGTGTCGCGATCGGCGGCGAGACGCCCGAGGAGATTGCGATCTCGATCATCGCGGAGATTATTCGCGAGCGCCGCACCGGCGAGCGCGACGATTTCACGCTCGGCGTGCGTTCCGGCCTCCTCAAACGCTCGAAGTAGATCGCATCGATGCGGCCCCCGCCCCCTGAAATCGACACGATGAAACGGCAGCTTGAGGGAATCATCCTGGCGGCGGGCGAGTCGCGCCGGATGGGCTATCCGAAGCCGCTCCTCAAGGTCGGCGGCCGGACCTTTATCGAGCAGATAGCGGAGACGATGCTCGCAGTCGTGCCGCGGCTCGTGATTGTGATCGGAGCGCATCGCGAGCGCGTGCGGGCCGCGACTCCGCGCGACGCGCGGATCGCGATCGCCGAGAATCCGAACTATTCGCGCGGGCAACTGTCGTCGCTGAAGGTCGGGCTGGGTGCTGTTCAACCGGATTCGGCGGGCGCGATTGTGCATCTCGGGGACCATCCGATGGTCCGGGTCGAAACGTTCCGAGCGGTCGTGGATTCGTACAATCGAACGGGCAAGCCGATTGTGATCGCGCGCCACGACGGCCGCCGGGGCCATCCGGTGATTTTCGATCGCGCGCTATTCGCCGAGATCCTTTCCGCTCCTGAAAAAGAGGGCGCGCGTTTCGTGGTGAATGCCAATCCGTCGCGCGTCGCCTACGTTGACCTGGACGATCCGGGAATCAATCTCGATTTGGACACGCCGGCTGATCTGGCCCGCGTCGGCCTCCCCCCGCCCCCTCTAGAGTAATCTTTTCCGAGCGTGGAGGTCGCGCTATTGGTGTTGGTAGATCGCAGACATGTCTCACACGAAGATAACTATCATCGGTAAACTCGCGTTTTCGATATGAAAGCGCCGGGGGACCCGATGCTGCGGACCGGAAACCTACGCGACCTTGGGGTTGCGATTGGCGTTGACGAAGCGCAGTTCGACCCGTTTGTTCAGCGCATCGGCGACCCGCCGGAGCATCGCCAGTGAGTGGCCTTGGTAGTCAGCGTCTTCGAGTCGGCAGATCACCGAGGTGGTGGTGCCGACCAGTTTGGCGAGTTGTTGTTGGGTGAGGCCTGCGCGCTTGCGAAGCGCGTAAATCTTGCGCGCAACCGTATCGTTGGCCTCGGCTTCCGCCAGTTCAGCCATACGCTGGGGATGCCCTTCGTAGTGCCGCCGATGAATGATCTCGACGGCGTCGGTGGTCGGCTTGCGCTTCTTTTCAAGTTTCACAGATTATCACTCCTCGAACGTGTGGGGCTTGGGCGCTTGTTCATATCTTCGCTTTCGCGCCAACGCTGCGCCGATCGCGTCACTGGGAACTCGATCCTCTTTGGTCAGGCCGTGCGCGAGGATTGCCGCGACTCTGCCGTGAAAGAAATAGAGAATTCTATAGTTGATGTGCTGCAAGCCGACTCGCAATTCGTATATGCCGTCGCGCAGAAGATCGGCTTCCGGCCGACGCAGTTCGTGCCCCAATTCTGAGAGCCTTTGAATTCTGACTCTGCACTTGTCCTGCGCCTTGGCCGGCAGTCCGTCGAACCAATCCAGAACCGGCACTGTGCCGTCCGCTTCGCGGTAAAAGACGACCTGGGTCTTGGGCACGTTGCTTTTGTCTTAGCAAATTTCGCAAAATTGCGAAAGGTCACGGAACGAGCTTTCCACCATTTTTCCTGCGAAGGGTGCGGGGACTGGCCCCTGCAAGCCCGACACAGCGGACGCATTAAGCGGCTGGCGTGCGGGCGGGCGTCGAGAGCTGCGTCTTGGTGTGCACGTAGCGCGTTACGCCGGTGCGCGTGATGAGCCCGACCAGCTTGCCCTGCTCGACGACCAGCAGCCGTCCGATATCCGCCGCCACCATCTGCCGAATCGCATCGATGACGCCGGCGCCGGGTGCTATCTCGATTGTTCCCTCGGCCGGCCGCATAACCCCGCTGATGCGCCTGCTGACGCGATCGGACGCGGGACAATCGCGCACCTGCGCAAGCGTCACTACGCCCAATGCTTTTCCATCCGCGGCGACCGGAAAGCCGCCGAAACCGTAGCGCAGGAAATAGTTCTCGATCGCATCGGCTACCGTTTCATCGGGGCCGAGTACGATCGGATCGCGCACCATAATCTCGCCCACGCGCGCGCCGGAGAGCGCCTGCTCGACGATCATGCTCTGGTAGCCCGAGGATGCGGCGCTGCGCAGGAACAGCCCGATGAATATCAGCCACAGCCCGCCGACCAGCGCGCCCGCGAAGATCTCCATCGCGCCCAGCGCGATCAGTCCCCACGCGATCGTGTTGCCCCAATCGGCCGCCGCTGCCGTCGCCCGGCGCAAATCGCCCCATCGCATCCACAACGCGGCGCGCAGCAGGCGCCCTCCGTCGAGCGGAAATCCGGGCAGCAGGTTGAACAGCGCGAGCGCGAGATTGATAAAGGCGAGATAGGAGAAGACCGCTTTCCACAGCACCGTCGCCGGAGCCGCGCCGATCCCGCGCGCGATCAGCCAAAAAATTCCCGCCATCACCAGCGAGCTGAGCGGACCCACCGCGGCGATCTTAAGCTCGTCGATCCCGCTTTTGGGCTCGTGCTCCAGCTCCGCCATTCCACCGAAGATGAACAGCGTGATCCGGTGCACCTCCTCGCCGAGCCGGTTCCCCATCGCGGCGTGGCACAGCTCATGCGCGAGCACCGAGCCAAAGAACAGGATCGTCGCAACCAGTCCCACCAGCCAGTAAATCCCGGTCGAATAACCGGGATATTGCCCGGGGAAATATCCCGAGGCCAGTGACCACAGGATCAGCGCGAAGATCACCAGCCAGGAATAGTCGATGGCGACCTGGATGCCGGCCACCTTGAAGATCTCGATTGAACCCTTGCGCTCCGCCGCCATTAGGACCTCCGCACGATGACACCGCGAATCTACGCGACCCCAACGGACATGGTAAACGCTGGGCGATTGAAAGGCACGCGCACAGCCGCTGTTTCATCGAGCCGGTTTGGGTTGCAGTCTCGGCCGCAAACCGTGTAACCATCGGCGGGATAATGCGTATTAATAAACAGTTATGTTGGGTCTCCTGGCGCGTAGCAGGGCAGGGTGGAGATTGAGCGCCAAACCCGACGAGGAACTGATAGCCGAAGTCCTCGGCGGGGATAGCGGCGCCTTCACCGAGCTTGCGGAGCGGCATCGGCCGCGAGTGGAGCGTTTATGCCGGCGTTTTTTCTCGGACGAGGAGATGGCGCGAGACATCGCGCAGGAAAGTTTTATCCGCGCCTTCACCGCGCTGGCGACGTATCGGGCCGAGATGCCGTTTGGCGGATGGCTGCGCGCGATCGTGGTGAATCTGTGTTACGACGAACTACGGCGGCGCCGTCGCCGTCCCGAGGAACTGATTGGAGACTTCAGCGCGCCGGAAGTGCAATGGATGCAGACGGCGAACGTCGCGTCGCCGGAGGATCTCGTCGGTGAGGCTGAACAGCGGCGCGAAGCTTACGATTTGGCGCATCGCCTGCTCGACACGCTCAAGGCCGAGGACCGGATGGTGATGGTGCTCAAGGAGAGCGAAGATATGAGCGTCAGCGAAATCGCCCAGACGCTTGGATGGAGTGAGGCCAAGGTAAAAATTCGCGCGTTCCGCGCCCGGCAGGCGCTGCGCAAGCAGGCGGAGCGGATGCTCGCGGCGGGCCGCAACAGGTTGCAATCATGAATTGTTTTGAAGCACGACAGGAATTTTCCGCGCTGTGGCGCAAGACCGCGACGGCCGAGCGGCGGCCCGAGTTGCGGGCGCATCTCAAGGGATGCGAGAAGTGCGATCATGCGTTTCGCGTCTTCGCGCTGACGGCGCCGGTGCTGCATGGCGAGGTGGGACGGGATGCGGCTCGCGTATCGCGCCCGGCGCAGCGCGAGTTCTCGCTGGCAGACAGGCCCCGGCGATTCGCATCGGTATCGCGCGAGGTTGCGTTGTCGCACCAGCCGAATCGATGGCTGGCGATGTCGGCGGCGGCGGCGATTTTCGTATTCGCGAGCAGCGCGGCGTATCTTTCGACGCGGACGCCCAATGAGTCGATAGACGAGGCGCTGTCGGCGCCCGAGGCGAGTATGAATTCCGAAACCGCAGGCGATCCATTGGCGCCCGAGATGCCGATGACAGAGAGCGACCTTGCCAGCTAAGTCGAATATCCTGTTCGGCTTGCTGGTGGGAGTCTCGTGCCTTCTGCTGGGTTTCGCGCTCAGCACGCTGGCGTATCGGGATCATTACCTGCGAGTGCCGGGAGGCGGCTTGATCGAGCGAATGGATCACGAGCTCGACCTGACGCCGGCCCAACGCAATCGCATCGGCGCCGTCCTGCGCGATACGCGGATCAAAGTGATGCAGGCGCGGCAGGATTTTTACCATCGGCGCCATGAGCTGTTCTGGAATGGACTCGGCGAGGTTCGTGGCGTGCTGACGCCCGAGCAGCAGAAGATATTCGATCGCGACTTCACGCACCCGTGGACCCATCGCGGCCGCGGCGGCGGCGATGGTGGCGACCGCATGCCGCCCGAGGAGGGCGCGCCGCCGCCGGCGCCTGCGCAGCCCCCGCTCGTACCGCAGAATTAACCGCGGGCGCATCCAGCCTGATTCCGATCCGATCCGCGCGGGGTCTGAGGTCTCGCCAAGCGCCTGCTTCAACACACACGAACAGGTGTTCCTCTCTCAGCGCGGGCGCAGCGTCGTTGATTGACCTGGCCGCAATATAATGACATTCATAGTGTCAATATATTGACGATCGCCGACTCTCATTCCAAGCGAGGCATCCTTTGAAGATCTTGAGAACTCCCGACGCGCGATTTGCCCATCTCCCCGACTTCGCATTCAGCGCGCACTATTGCGAAGTCACGGACCCCGACGGGACCGCCGTGCGCATCCACTATCTCGACGAAGGTCCGCCCGGCGCCGGTCCCGTGCTGCTCATGCATGGCGAGCCGTCGTGGTCGTTCCTCTATCGCCGGATAGTCGCCAGTCTCGCCGCGCGCGGCCATCGCGTGGTCGCGCCGGACCTGGTGGGTTTCGGCCGTACGGACAAACCCGCCGATCAATCCGATCACACCTACGAACGGCACGTGCGATGGATGAGCGATTGGCTGGCTGCCACGCGCCTGTCAGCCATTACGCTCTTCTGTCAGGACTGGGGCGGCCTGATTGGGCTTCGGCTGGTGGCTGCGTTTCCAGAGAGATTCGCGCGCGTGGTGGTCGCCAATACCGGGCTGCCGACCGGCGAGGGTTTCAGCGACGGGTTCAACCAATGGCTCGAATTCAGCCAGAGCGCGCCCGTCTTGCCGATCGGCCAGATTTTGAGCATGGGATGCCGCCGCGCCCTGAGCGAGGCCGAAATCGCCGCGTATGAAGCGCCGTTCCCGGATGAATCCTTCAAGGCGGGTGCGCGCCGCTTTCCTGCCCTGGTCCCGATTACGCCGCAGCACGGCTCGGTCGCCGAGAACCAGGCCGCGTGGAAAGTCCTGGAGCGGTTCACCAAGCCGTTTCTGACCGCCTTCAGCGATTCGGACCCGGTGACGAAAGGAGGCGAGCTCATCTTTCAGCAGCGCGTTCCAGGGGCCAAGGGGCAGAAGCACGTGACGGTCGCGGACGCGGGCCACTTTCTGCAGGAGGATAAGCCGGACGAAATCGCCGACTTGCTCCACGGGTTTATCGCATCGACGAAATGAACTTCGTCCGTACGCGCGGAAACATCGCCGAAACCATCGACGGACGCGCAATCCGGCGCCTCAACTATCGGCGCCCAATCGTCGCCGCCCTTGTCACAGCGCGCCCATCTGCTTGAGAGTTTTTTCAGCTTCCGATGCGACGGTGGGATTTTTGGCGCTGTCGCCCAGCGCAATTCTCAGATACCTGAGCGCTTCGTCGCGCTGGCCGGTCTGCGCGAGTAGTTCGCCGATTCTGAGCGCGGCGAAAGTGTTCTTGGGGTTGATCGCGTACCCCTTGCGGTAATATACCAGCGCGTCGTCGGCCCTGGGCGGGGAAAACGACATGTACGCCTCGCCGATATTCAGATAGGCGCTGACCTGATTGGGCTGATACTTGATGAGCTTTTGATAAACCTTGACGACATTGGCGAAGTCGGAGCGCGAGTTATAGTACACACCGAGATAAACGTAGGCGTCCTCGAGCGTGGGATCGATTTCGGTGGCCTGCCAGAGCAGCTTTACGGCGGCGTCGCTGTCGGTCATTTTGATTGCGGCATTGACGAGCCCGCGGGCCTTGGCCGCGTTGGCATCCTGGGCACGCGCCGGAAAAGGAAACGACGCCAGCGCAAGCATCAGTGCGGCGACGAGCGTCAATGGTTTCAGCGCGGTTCGATCTCGCATGGCTTCAGGTGTGAACTGGCAGCTAAATGGTGGCATGAAAGGCGCACGCTGCAAAGGTATCATGTCGGGGCGGGCGGCAGCGGCTTCGAGATGAGGAAAGAAATTCCGGGCGACCGATGAAGGCGCATCGTTTCATTGCCAACGGGCTCGCGCTGAATTGCCTTGATTACGGAGGCGAGGGCAAGCCGCCGATCCTGTTTCTGCATGGCGGTTCCGCGCACGCGCATTGGTGGGACTTCGTCGCGCCGGCCTTCGTCGGCGATTTTCACGTGCTGGCGCTCGATCAACGCGGGCACGGCGAAAGCCAATGGGCCGATGAATGGGCGTATGGCTCGCGTCATTACGTGTCGGATTTGGATCAGGTGATCGACCGGTGGGGATTCGGCGCGCCGATCCTGGTCGGCCACTCGATGGGCGCGCATAACGTGCTCGCATACGCGGCGGAGCACAGCGAAAAATTGCGCGCGATGGTGGCGATCGATCCTCCGCCCGACTACCCGGAGCGGGCGCTCGAATTCCTGCAGTCGATCGCGGAAAAGCCGGCGCGCCGATTCGATTCGCTCGACGAGGCGGCGCGGAATTTCAGGGTCCTGCCGCGCGAGACGCTGGCGAAAAAGGAAATCCTCGAGCACGTCGCACGCCGCAGCTTCAGGCAGCACGCCGACGGCGGATGGACGCACAAGCTCGATCGGCGCACGATGATCCGCGAACCGTCGCGGGTGTGGAAGTCGTTGCATCGCATCGCATGCCCCGCGCTGATCGTGAAGATCACCAAGAGTCCGTTGCTGGATCGCGAACTCGCAAAAAAAATGGTCGCGCAGCTTCCCAACGGCCGGCTGGTGGAGATCGATGATTCCTATCATCACGTCATGCTGGACAATCCCGCGGCGCTGATCGAAATAATCCGGGATTTCGTGGACGGTTTGAAATGACCGCCCCGCGCAGCCATCTGCTCGAAGGCTCTCCGCGGCTCCATTACCTGGAGTGGAATCCGCACGCGCCGCGTACGGTCATCCTGCTGCACGGCAACTCTGCCAATGCGTGGTGGTGGGAACCGGTGGCGCGCGCGATTACGCCCGACTACCGGCTGCTCGCGCTCGACCAGCGCGGGCATGGCGACAGCCAGTGGACGCGGCCGGCGGCGTACTCGCCGATCGATTATGCAAACGACATCGCGAGGTTCGTCGCGCACGCGACGGCCGATGCGGAAAAGCCGGTGGTCGCCGGTCACAGCATGGGTGGGATGAACGTGCTGGCGTTCGCGCGGGCTCATCCGGACAGCGCGCGCGGCGCGATCGCGATCGACGTCCCGGTCACCTCGACTCGCGGGCGGGATCGATATCTGCAGCGGCTGAAATCAATCCCGGTGGTCACCTATCCCGATCTCGCAACCGCAAAGGCGCGCTTTCGGCTGATGCCGCGCGAGGGCGGAATCGCGGTCGCTGTACTGCATGAGATCGCCGAAAAAAGCCTGGCGCGTACCGATGAAGGCCGCTGGACGCTAAAGTTCGATCGCGAGTGTTTCCTCGGCGGCGACCGGATGTCGGTGCTCGAGACGATCAGGGAAATCAGGATTCCCATGATGCTGGTGCGCGCCGAGCACAGCCGCATCATGACCGCGGAGGGCGCCGAGCACGCGCGCGCGTCGAATCCGAAGGCGCGGCTGGTGACGATTGCCGACGCGCATCATCATGTGATCCTCGAGCGGCCCGAAGCGGTCGCGCGCGTAATCGAACAGTTCGCCGCCAGCCTTTGACTCTTTCACCCTTTCACCGCGTCACTGCGTAACGCCGCCAAATCCACTTAGAGCTGAAACCGGGGCTGTGGTACGCTCCGGGCTATCGGCGCAACCGCGACGCCGGCCGCGAGATTGCCAGGAGATCGAGATGCCACAAATGTCCGAAACCGTCCTGGCGCCTGAACTGGAGGGCGGGCAATGGATTCAGCACGGCCCGGTGAGCCTCAAGGCGCTGCGCGACAAGGCCGTGGTGCTGGTCGATTTCTGGGACTACACCTGCATCAATTGCATCCGGACGCTGCCGTACGTAGTGGCATGGAATAAGAGGTACGCGGATAGCGGGCTGGTAATTGTCGGCGCGCATGCGCCGGAGTTTTCTTTTGCGCGGGAGGGATCGCAGGTGGCGCAAGCGGCGGCGCGATTCGGTCTGGAATACCCGCTCGTGCTCGACAACGAATACGCAATCTGGCGGGCGTACTCGAATCGGTTCTGGCCGGCCAAATACCTAATCGATGCGAAGGGGCGGATTCGCTATTGCCATTTCGGCGAGGGAGAGTATCAGGAAACCGAAGTAGCTATTCAGGGATTGATCCGCGAACTGAATCCGGGCGCGAGTCTGCCGCCGCCGATGGCGCCGGTGCGCGACAGCGACCGTCCCGGCGCGGTCTGCTATCGCGTCACGCCGGAGGTGTATCTCGGATACGCGCGCGGCCAGCTCGGGAATCCCGGGGGCGTGGTTGGCGACCGGGCGCATGACTATCGCGACATCGGGCCGCACGTGGAAGGCATGAGTTATCTCGCCGGCAGATGGCGCATCGAGCAGGAGAGCGTGCGCAGCGAGGGGCCGGATGCGGCGATTTCGCTCAGGTACACGGCCAAGGATGTGAACCTGGTGATGGCGCCGGCGGCGGGCGCGAGCGTGCGCGTGGAGATCGCGCTCGAGGGCGCGCAGCGGGCGGGCGACGACGTGAAGTTCGACGGTAAGCGGGGATATATCACGGTGGACCGGCCGCGGATGTACAGTATCGTCGCCAATGAGTCGGTTGTTTCAGGTGGATTGACTATTCGAGCCGAGGCCGCAGGGCTGGCGGCGTACGCGTTCACTTTCATTTCATGCGTAGTCAGTTGAGGCCGACTGACTATGTGAAAATTGCGCGTGGAGGGCAGGTCCCCGATGGCAAAGCCGAGCGAGAGAGCGAGCGACGAGGAAATTCGCGAAGGCGCGAGGATGATCCTGGCGGCGCGGTATGCGATCGCGCTCACCGGCGCGGGGATGTCCGTCGAAAGCGGAATCCCGCCGTTTCGCGGGCCGGGCGGGCTGTGGACCAAGTACGGCGAGCCGCCGATGAACGGCTTTCAGCGCTTCATGGCCGATCCGAAAAAAGCGTGGGAAGAGCGGCTGAGCAAACGCAATGACGAACTTTTCAAGCCGCTTGCGGTGGCCAGGCCCAATCCGGGCCACCTCGCGCTGGTCGAGCTGGAGCGATTGGAAGTGCTGCGTTTCGTGATCACGCAGAATGTCGATGACCTGCACCGGCAGGCCGGGCAGAAAGCGCTCGCGGAAATCCATGGCAACTGGACTTTGATTCGATGCCTCGATTGCGCGACGCGGTTTCATGGCGACGCGATCAGCCTGGAGCAGCTCCCGCCGGCCTGTCCGCGATGCGGAGGATTGTTGAAATCGGACACGGTTTCCTTTGGCGAGCCGATTCCGATCGACGTGCTGAACCTGTGCGCGGAGCATTCGGCGAAGGCAGACCTGGTGATCGTGGCGGGTACCTCGGCGACGGTTTATCCGGCGGCGGGATTCGCGCTGGAAGTGAAGCAGCGCGGCGGAATACTAATCGAAGTGAACCTCTACGAGTCGGAGATCACACAGGATTGCGAGGTGAGCTTGCGCGGCGGATCGGCGGAGGTGCTGCCGCGGCTGGTTGCGGCGGTCGACGAGATTCGAAGAGAGACCATGTCGTAGAAATTCCTGCTTCGATGTAGCTGTCGGAGGGTTTTTTGGACGGCCCATCCGGGGAACCTGTGCGCTGGCGAAGGAGCAGCATCTGGTCGGTGCCGTCGAGCGAGGTCGGGTTGCTGGTGATCACGATTTCGAAGCGGCGCTGGCTGTACGCGGGAAGCGCGTTGAACAGAGTGCGCCAGGCGATCAGGTACTCGGGCATCTGCGGATTTCTTTGCGAGACGATCGGAATTGTGCGGCGGCTGTAAAAGGCGACGTCGTAGTTGAGCGCGCCCAGATAGCCAAGCGGACTGTCGCCCACGATTTTCATGGCGTGATCGGTGAAGTCCCTCAGCGAGAGCGTGTTGGCGATGGCCGGTACGACGACAACGTTGACCGCAACGGTGGTGAATACCATCGCGGCCGCAATCGCGAGCACCACTTGCTCGATCCGCGGACGGGTGAAGATCATAAGGACGCCGAGTGCGACGATCGCGAGCGGGAGCGCAAGGTCCAGCACCCGATTCCCGGCGACAGTCGAGGTCAAGATGCGCGGGAAAGCGGGTGCGCGAATGCCCGCCGCTTGCAGCAGGCCGGCGAACTCCTGCGGCCTCGCAACGAGCATCGCCAGCGCAATCAAGCCGCCGCCGCCGAGGAGCAGCATCGCGAGACCGGACAATCGCGCGGTCCAGTGGACACAGGCGCGCGCCGGCTCAGGACGCACGACAGCCTGGCGGACATAGATCGCGACCAGGGTGGCAAAAGCGGGATACATGCAGAGCAGGTACACGCCGCGCTTGCTCTGCGGCAGGTTGTAAAAGATCAGCACCGCGGCGACCCAGACGATGATGTATTTCAGGCGCGGGTCGAATGCGCGCGGCGCGCGCGCGGCCTGGACGCCGGCGATCGGCAGCAAAATCGTCCACGGCAGGAATCCGGCGAGCAGCGCGAGTTCCATATAGTAGAAGGGATGGATGTGGCCCTCGTGGAAATCGGCGCCGCCGGCGAAGCGGAGCAGATTTTCGGCGAGGATCTGCTTGCGGAAAAAATCCGGGCCGCCTTCGATCAGCGCCGCAAGGTACCATCCTCCGGCAAGCACCAGCACCACGATCGCGCCGCGCACGAGACTCATTGCGCGCAACAGGTTCCATCGTTTCTCGGCGGCGATCCAAATCACGGCGACCAGCCCCGGAAGAATCAACCCGATGGGGCCCTTGGTCAAAATGGCGAGCGCGATTGCGACGTAGAGCAGCATCCGCCGGCGCGTCAGTCCCTCGGCCATCAGAATGAATTCGAAGAACGCGACCTCCATGAAGAAGGTCAGCGTCATGTCAACGCGGGCGCCGGTCCCCGCTTGCAGGTACTGAAACGTGGTGGCGAGGATGAGCGCGGCGATGAGCGCGGTCAGGTTGTCGAACAGGCGGCGCACATAGAAGTAGCAAACGATCACGCCGGCGATGGCGAGCGCGGCTGACGGCAGCCGCACGGCGAATTCGTTTACGCCGCCGGCGACGAGAGAGACCAGCGCGGCCATCCAGTGCATCAGCAGCGGCTTGGAGGGAATTTCGACGCCTGCGCGCTGTGGGAGAATCACGCCGCCGCCGTGGACGATGTCGAAGACGGTGACGGCCTCGCGCGGTTCGCCCTTGGTGTAGAGCGGATAGCCGCCGAGATTTACCAGATAGAGCGCGACTCCGAAGATCAAAAGTATCGGCCATGCGTAGCGGGGCTCGGCGATATGCTGGAGCCAATCCGCCGCGGCGGCGGGATCGCGGGGCGCTTCACCCGCGGGGATGGAAGCAGACTCGGAATCGGCGCGCGTAATCTCTTCAGGGCGTTTCAATTTTTCAACCGTTGCCACGGTGAGCAGTATTAACCGTTGCCACGGTGGGCAGTATTAAGAGCATCGCGAGCATTCCGAAAGCCGCCGTCGTCACAACGACTGACGGTATCGAGTTACGCTGAGCGAAGTCGAAGGGCCCGGAACAACTGAACAACTGAAAACTAGTATTCGGTCTTGAGGCGAGCGCGGCCGATGTCGTCGTAAAGGTAAACGTCGGCGGGATTTTCGTCGCGTGTTTTCTTGTGCGAGCCGTCGCAAAAAGGCTTGTTCTTCGAGAGTCCGCACGCGCAGATATAGACCGGCAACTCAGTGCCTTCCGCAACCTCGTAGGGCGCGTTCTTTTCGTGTCTGACAATTCGGGCCATGAAGAATTCCTCGCGTTGAATTTCTGTTCGCGCGCACGTTCGAGCGGCGGCATCTGTAGGTCACTTAAGACCAGGAGAGTCGTAGAGTCAAATGCGCAGGGCTGAGCCCTGCACCCGGTATTAAGGCCGCCCGCCGTTGGCGGGCGCGGTCACTGCCGCGGGCGCGCGGTTTCTTAATACCGGCCTGTCGTGTCAACGACCAGGGGTGAGCCCTGCACCCGGTAGTAAGAAGACGCGAAAATCTGCGCAGCGCATCTTTTCGCGACTACGCGATGGAAGAGCGGGCGCGGCCCCCTGCACCCGCTTAATCCCATATAATCGATTTCATCAGTATTGCTCCTTAATGCGAGGGGTCTACTGCGGGTTGCCCGTCGACGAGGACGGCTCGCCCGGCTCCTCAGAGAGCGACGACGCCGGTTTCGTTCCATAAGGAACCGCGCGACGTTGTTCGCTCGCGGGACAAAGTAGTATGTTTCAGAGGTGCAATCCGGAGACACTTGTCTTTAACGAAGCAGCAAAGAACGAGGGAGTAACAATATGCCAGCGATGAGCCACACGAAGGCGGCAGAAGCTCATGAATCGGCGGCCAAAATTCATCGGACGGCGGCGGAACGTCACCAAAAGGGTGACCATAAAGCCGGCCTTGAGCACTCAGAGAAGGCCATGAAGCTTTCAGAGAGCGCGCACGAGGTCTCCAAAGGTGCGCATGCCAAGAGCAAGACAGCCGCTCACTGAACGCAGCACTGAGCGCGCAGTGACAGGCTGATGCGCTCGAGAACTACCAGTCGTTCCCCCGGGCTGCTGCCAGCTGGCCCCAGCCGGGGGAAAGCTGGCAACTGATCTCCTTCGGGTGCCCGTTTATCGCCTCGGTCTTGACCCCGTCGTGATGTTTCAACCGGAATTTCCATTTTGAATGCGAGTTACACTCGCACCGATACCAGGCGGTTTGCAAACGCGAGGTTCAAGCCCGGTTTTTGAGTCCAAAGGGCTTCCCACGGCGCAGGGAGAGGCCGGTTTGGCGTCTCGCGGCCACGCAACGCCCAGAATGCCATTTTTCCAACGGAATTCTCAGACACTTCTCCCTACCCCTGATACCCTACGTCCCGGCGTTCGGCTCTGCCTTACACTCCACTTATCCCGATGGCGACGGCAGCGTCGCGATCCTCCGCAGCATGCCGGCGAACAGCCATCGCGTGAGGTGGCTCTCCGCCAGCAGCAGCCAGTGGTAACGTGCATGCTTGATTAAGCGGCCGCCGGGTTTCACCAGTCGCTGCTGCAAGCTGGTTAGCGACCACTTCCCGATCGGCGCGGGCAGCGCCAGCCGCCGCCACAGGTTCCCGAGGTTATAGGCGATCAGACTCAGCTACAGCCGCACCTCGTTGGCGCGAAAGCGGTGGCAGCTAAGCCGCGTCATCTTCACCGCCTGCTTACCTTCCTTGATCCACTGCTCTGCCGTACCGCGCTTGTTGTAGAACCGCACCACCGCCCGGCTCTCCGCAGTGAGTTTGGTCACGATGAAGCCGACGCGAGGGAACAACTCGCCGAAGTGGAACTCGACCTTCGCAACCACCCGACGCGCCTGCTTCCAACTC
>NZ_DATCTO010000068.1 GCF_036567905.1 Candidatus Binatus sp. | reverse complement strand
CGGCTTCCCTGAAGCCGGCCTGCAGGGCGAGAGGTGAATTGGGGAGAATACTCGAGCGCGGTACGACGCAGCCTGGCGGAGCAAGTGCGACCAATCGCGATAGATGATTGCGCCAGAACCGAATCATGGCGACGCGCACTCGGGCGCATGCCCGGCCAGCGGGGTGAAGGGCGTCGATTCGTTTTCGACCGATTGGTAGGGAGTGAAATTGCCGCAGAGATCGCGAGTGGGTGGAATGCAGGCGATCGGGATGGTGCGTTTCACTCTTTTCACTTTGAGTTTAGGACGGCGCGGGAGGATTCGGCAGTTACGTTCGTGCTGGTTCTAGGGGGAACATTTCTTGACGGCAAATTCGGATACGACGATTGACACCGGGCATCGTTCTGTGAGAGCAATGTCCCCGTTAAAGTGTCCCGGGGGGGACCGCGATTAAATTCCGGGATCCCACGACTGGGCAGGCAAGCCAGAGGCGTTTTCTGGCGCGAGTTTCTAGGGAGGGACGTTAATGCACGTATCACTCAGGCATGCGCGACGCGTCATTTTGGGCACCGCGGTGGCGGCGCTGTTTCTCGCCGGTATGCCAAGCACCGGTCAGGCGCAGACGG
Source organism: Candidatus Binatus sp. (assembly GCF_036567905.1). Lineage (NCBI taxonomy): Bacteria > Candidatus Binatota > Binatia (SeqCode) > Binatales (SeqCode) > Binataceae (SeqCode) > Binatus (SeqCode) > Binatus sp. (SeqCode). Next base: position 16,285 of record NZ_DATCTO010000068.1, on the reverse strand, counting down.
ATGAAGGACTCATTTCGATCTGCGTAAACCCGAGTGGCGGGGAAATAAAATTGCCGCTCAGCAAACTCTGCAAAAAACCCAACATACTGCTCACTTGGGATCCGAATGGCTTGGAGGGACCGGCTGGACCGATCGGCATCGCGGGTCTGCAAGGACCGGCAGGGCCGACCGGGCCTACGGGTGCAAATGGAGCGCAGGGCGGGCCCGGAGCAGGCGGCGCGATCGGAGTAGCTGGCCCGACGGGAGCGAGCGGACCGTCAGGCCCGCAGGGTCTTGCAGGACCGGCCGGCCCGATCGGATCGACTGGAACGCCGGGAGCGAGTGGACCGGCAGGCCCGGGGGGTCTTGCGGGAATAGCCGGCGCGATCGGAGTGATTGGTCCGACGGGAGCGAGTGGACAGGCAGGCCCGTCGGGTCCGGTGGGACCGGGGGGTGCAGATGGACTGGTTGGAAACCTCGGGCCTACAGGTCCTGGAGGCGAAGGCGGCGGAATGGGTGCGCAGGGACCACAAGGACAGCAGGGTGCGCAGGGTCTAACAGGTTCGAACGGACTGCCGGGACTCGCGGGCTTGAACGGGACCAACGGAACGCAATCGTTCCTGCTGACTGGCGGCGACTTGGGCTTTAAGGTCCAATTTTACAATTATATTAACTTTACTGGGCCTAATGGGCCTAATGAATTTTTACTGGGCGGCGCGTCATCAACCCCAATTCCGGGGTGGAGCCCTCTCTACTACGGCCCGGGCAACGGGGTTGACCAGGTTCTCAACAGTGAAGCGGTGCCAGTCGATGCCGGGGTCGCCAGCCACCTCTACGTGGAGACCGCGAGCACCGCCTCCGGGGCCAATCCCGAACCGTTCCCAAGCACGTACAAGTTTGAGCTATGCATAAACAGTAATTGCCATACCGGCGTTACATGCACGATCACTCTCCCGACCCTGACCGAGTGCCAAGACTTGGTAGATACACAGGCGTATAACGCGGGCGATGACATCGCGCTTAAAGGCATAGCATCGTCGGGGTGCGGCATTGATTGCGCGCAAGCGACCAACGTGAAGTGGTCAGTAGTTTATGCGCTGACAACGCCGCCGCCGCCGACGCCGACTGCGACGCCAACCCCGCCAGCCCCATGACGGCGCAATGACAATGAAAGAGCAACAGGTAAGGCAGGGTACGAGAATGGCAACAGTGAGGGAGGGGACCAGAATGCCTCAATCTTTTAAGAACGCGTGGCGCTGGCTCGTCGGAGCATCGGCGGCCGCGATGTTAATAGCGAGTATCACGCCGGCGGCAAACGCGGACGTCATCACGCTGTGCTTAAAGCCGAGCGGACAAATCGTTGGGATAGACGTTCCTTGCAAAACCAACAAGCAAATCCAATTGACTTGGAACCTCCCCGGACCGGCAGGCGACCAGGGAATGCAAGGGGTCATGGGACCCACCGGTGTCACAGGTGAAGCCGGGCTGACGGGCACAAGCGGCGGCATCGGTCCGGTGGGACCGACGGGACCCACCGGTGCAATGGGTCTGACGGGCCTGGGTGGTTCGCAAGGCCTTGAAGGTCCAGTGGGGCCGACGGGAGCCAGCGGTGCACAGGGCAGAACGGGTCCCGCAGGTTCGCAAGGCGATGTAGGTGCAGCGGGACCCACGGGACCCACCGGTGCAATGGGGCTGACGGGCCCGGTTGGTGCGCAAGGCGCTGTGGGTAATGTGGGGCCGTCGGGATCGCTGGGTCCAGTGGGCTTTACGGGCCCTGGGGGAGTGCAAGGACCCGTGGGTATTGCAGGACCTGCCGGAAATACCGGGCCATCGGGACCTACGGGCCCGACGGGATCTCAGGGACTCGCGGGCATCCCCGGCATCACCGGCACGAGCGGGGACAATGTTTCGACTCTAACCGGCGGCACGCTGGGCGACGTGATCGGCGGGGATGCGGCTATCGAGCTGACATCGAGCACTACTTCGGCGGCGCCGCTATATATGGCGCCGGGTAACGGAGCAGATTTCGTCCAGGGGACACTACAAGTACCTACTCCGGGTGGCATCGCATCCAATCTGCAGGTCCAGCTTTGGGCGCCGAAATTCCCGGGCGGCCCGGGCACTGGCAATGCATACACATTCGTCGTATGCGTCAACAGCACCTGCGATCCAACTACGCCCGGCGTGTCATGCACAGTTACAGACCCCGCCTCGACCTGCACTGACGACTTCGCCACCACCGGAGACGAAGTGACTTTCAATCCGGGCGACGCGATCTCCATTGTGGCCTTCAACTCGGCGGGCGATTCCAGCACCGTCAGTGTGACATGGTCTCTGGATTACGCCCTGGGGCCACTATAAGGGCTGCGGGAGGGGATCAATGAGTTCGTTAGCAGAACGCGGGACGGCCAGAGGGCAAAAGACAATGGAGGGCGTGAACATGCCTGCTTCCTTGAAATTCGCGTGGCGATGGATCGTCGGTGCGACCGCCGCCACGATAATCAGTCTGGTAGCGCTTCCAGGCATTGGCCAGGCGGCTTCTTTGACGATTTGTATCAACAAGAGCAACGGCCGAATCAAGGGCATCAACGTCCCATGCGGCGCAAAACAGATTACGCTCTCGTGGAATACGGTTGGACCGGCCGGACCGACCGGACCGACCGGACCTGGGGGACCGCAGGGCTATCCTGGCGCGCAGGGAGCGGCGGGTTCAGGCGGTTTACCTGGTCCGGCTGGACCGCAAGGTGGGGTTGGACCGCAGGGTAATCCAGGCCTGGCGGGTCTTACCGGAGCGACGGGTCCGAGTGGGCCGCTAGGCGGGACGGGATCGCGGGGTCCGCAGGGCTTGGCGGGTCTTACAGGAGCGAATGGTCCGACTGGGCCGCAGGGAGATTTCGGACCGCAGGGTCCCCAAGGCCTGGCGGGTCTTACCGGATTGCAGGGTGCGAGTGGGCCGCAAGGCGGGACGGGACCGCAGGGTCCGGGGGGGGTTTTCGGACCGACGGGACCTACGGGCCCGCAAGGATTTCAGGGTAAGTCGGGGATTCCCGGACTGGTCGGTCTGCAGGGCGCTACAGGTGTTTCGGGCACCAACGGGACCAACGGCACAAACGAGACGAACAAATCCTTCATGACCGGAGGTTCGCTGGGCACTTTTGGCTTTGACGCGGATCTCGCGTTGTCCGGCTTATATCTCAATAGCCCCTTGCTCATAATGGGTCCGGGCAATGGCGCGACCTCCATCTGGGGTGACACCTTGGCGCCGGTGAATCATTGCGGCACTTCATCCCACCTGTTCGTAAGTATCGATAATCATCCGGGCGTCGATTTGAATCTCCAACCCGTAACCTTCTCTTTCGGTGTCTGCTATGGCTTACCTACGGCGCCGTTTTGCCCCACCGTCAACTTCAGTCCTCCGCCGTACCTGTCTTGTGCCATCACCGACCCGGACACGACTTGCAGCGACACCACCGACTCCCTGCCCTACAATCAGGGCGATATAATTGGAGTGGCTGCGTATTCCAGCGCAGCTGGCCCCTTGGTGAATCCCGTCAACGTGAAGTGGTCGCTAACTTTTGAGCACCAGTCGCCATGCCCCACGCCCAGCGCTACGCCGACTGCGACGGCCGCGCCGACGATCACGGCCACAGCGACTGACACGCCGACTGCGACGGCTACGGCGACTGGCACGGCGGTAGCGACGGCCACAGCGACTGACACGCCGACGGCGACGGCCACGGCGACGGCCACAGCGACTGACACGCCGACGGCGACGGCGACAGCGACAGCCACGGCGACAGATACCGCTACGGCGACAGCGACAGCCACGGCGACAGCGACTGTCACGCCTTCGCCGACGCCTACCCCGCCGTTCGTTACGACGCCTACGCCTACGGCGACTCCGTAGCAGATTGAGATTACTTTCGTGACTGGAAACCCCCGGGACGCAAAGTCCGGGGGTTTTCTTTTTCTGGAGACGGAGCTACTTGAGACGCGGCAGGACTTCGGCGCCGAACCGGTCGAGCGAGCGCCGCGCCTTGGCGGGATCGAGTCCCGGCAACTGCATCACGACGACCAGCTCGGTCATGGGAGTCGAGGCGAAAATTTCCTCGAGCTTTACGGCGACTTCGGAGGCCGTTCCGAGCACGCTGGTGCGTCTAAGCCGGTCCGGGTCGGGGCGAATCAGCACCTTGCTCTGGTCGGTGGTGCCGGCCGCCGCGGAGAGCCATAGCCCGTAAAGCTCGGCCTGGTACATGAGCGCGTCGCGGGTGTCGCGCCACGCCTGTTGCTCGCTGTCGGCGACGTAAACCACGCGGCTGTTCACGATACTGTAGCGGGCGGGATCCTTGCCGGCGGCTTTGAGCGCCTCGAGATAGATGCCGATTTCCCTGCGGCCGCCGACGCAGGCGAACGACAGATCGAGCTCGGCGGCGCGCCGAATCGCTTTGGCCGCGCCTGCTCCCCAGAGCAGCTCGGGATGCGGCTGGGCCACGGGCCGTGGCAGCACGCGCACGTCGCGGAACTTGAAATATTTGCCGTCGAAACTGAACCGCTCGCCGCTCCACGCCAGCTTGAGAATCTCGATGGTCTCGAGCGTGCGGCCCAGCCGCTGCGCGCGTGGCACGCCGAAGCCCTCGAACTCCTCGGCCCGGTAACCCAGGCCAATCCCCAGCCGCAGCCGGCCGCCCGAGACCACATCGACGAACGCTGCGTCCTCGGCAAGCTTCAGCGGATGATAAAAGGGCGCGAGCAGGACGTAGGTGCCGATGCTGACGCGGGTGGTGCGCGCGGCGATGGCAGCGGCCGCGGGCATCAGTGCGGGCAGGTAGCCGTCGTCGGTGAAGTGATGCTCGGTGAGCCAGATGGAATCGAAGCCGAGCTGCTCGGCGGCCTCGGCCTGCGCGAGCGACTCGCGGTAGAGATCGCGAAAGGACAGGGCCGAGCCCGGAGGATTGCGGAAATCGAGCTGATAGCCAACTTTCAGCTTGCGCACGATTCACCTCATGGCGGAAGTTGCGACGGGTTGTGCGTCGGCTGTCGGCGCGGCGCTCAACGCGCGGCGAGACCGCCGTCAACAATCAATTCCGTGCCGGTGATATAGGACGCGTCGTCGGAGAGCAGAAAGACGATCGCATTTGCGATCTCCCACGGCGTCCCCTGCCGGCGCAGCGGGATTCGCGTGGCGACGGCGCTCTCGCGATCGCCGATCAGGCGGCGCACCATCGAGGAATCGATCAGCCCGGGCAGGATGGTGTTGACGCGGATGTTGTCGCGCGCGTGCGAAACCGCGGCCGAGCGTGAAAGCCCCAGCAGCGCGGACTTGGTGGCCTCGTAGGAAATCTGCGAGTTGCTGCGCAGCGCGGCCAGCGACGAAACGTTGACGATCGCGCCGCCGCCGGCTTTTGCGATCTCGGGCACCGCGTAGCGCATCATCAGGAAATGGCCGCGAAGGTTGACCGCCAGCATCGTGTCAAACTGCGCGGTGGTGGTCTTCAACAAGTTGCCGCCGACGGCGATTCCGACGTTGTTCACCATCAGATGGAGCGCGGAGAACGCGCGGATGGTTGCCTCGACGGCGCCGCGGCATTGCTCCTCGAGGCTGACGTCGGCGGCGACCGCTGCGGCGCGTCCACCTTCGTCGCGAATTGCGGCGGCGGTCTGGTCGGCGAGTTCGAGCGAGCGATCGGCGACCATCACCGCCGCGCCTTCGCGCGCGCACGCGATCGCGGTGGCGCGGCCGTTGCCGATGGAGAGTTTCTCACCCGCTTTGGCCGGTCCGTCTGCGCCGCCTCCGACGATTAACGCTACTTTGCCGCTCAGGCGAGTTTGCATAGCTGCGGAATTAGCGCGGGCGTGTGCAGCGCGTCAAGAGAACCCGGCAACGACAGCGCTTGAGGAGCAGCGGCAGCGGCGCGTCGGGCGTGGTCAGGCGCCTTCGCGACTCTTGAACCGGTGCTGACTTGGATCGGGCGGTATATTCAGCATTTCACTGGAATAAATCTCGCCGAGATACACGATCAGATCGCGCATCGAGACCACCGCCGTCGGACGGCCCGCGTCGTCAACCAGCGGAATGTGGCGGAATCCCTCGAGCACCATCTTGTTCAGCGCGAACGCCACGTTGGCGTCGGCCGGGAGCGTGAACGGATCGGCAGTCATCGCCACCGACACCGGAGTGCGGACGAGGTCGAGCGGCTGGGCCGCCACCTTCATCAGGACGTCGCGTTCGGTGAAGATGCCGGCGAGCCGGTCGTTCTCCATGATCAGCACGCACGCGCGCCGCTCCTTCTGCATCAGGTGAATCGCGTCGGCGAGAGTGGTCGAGGCGGAGACAGTCAGCGCCGGCTGCGATACAACGTCGCTCAGCACGGTGTGGGCAAGGGCGGATTCAAGAATGGGACCGGGATGTTCGTCGTCGAACACCTGAGCGCGGGGATCGTCGTCGCCAGACATGATTGAGCCCTCCGATGCCGATATTCTGCGATCACTCAGTCTAGGACGTTCTCCAACATAGGGCAAAGGGCCGGTAGTGGTTCAATTTGCTTCTCAAGAGCCGGTTGCCGAACCTTGGCGCGGCGGACCCAGCACCTCGCCCACGAGGCCATCGCCGGTCACTTCCGCCGCCGCCATCAGACCCGAGAGCGCGGTGCCCATGATGCCATGGCCGGTGCGGCAACTCGCGCCGCACAGATAGAGGCCTGCAACCTCGGTCTTCGAGCCGGGGCGGCGCAGCAGGAATTGATCCGGCGTGGGCGCAATCCCGTAGGACGTTCCGGCTGTCGAGCCGGTGTACCTGGACTGAGTAAGCGGAGTCGCAACCTCTTCAAATGCAATCTGATGCGACAGTCCGGGGAAAACACGCTCGGCGGCCGCGATGAGCGAGCGAGCGTATGCCAGCTTGCGGTGCCGGTATCCTTCGCTGCGGCGGTAATTGCGGCTCGCGGCGTCCTCTTCGTTCACTCCCCACGCGGTTGGATCGGACGGGACGATAGACATGACCTGGAGGTTGGTGATCCCGTGCGGCGCCACGCGCGCGTTGGTCGGGTCCTTGAGCGACGCGATGGTCGCATAGGCGAACGGCTGCTGGGGAAACTCGCCACGAGCGGCGGCCGCATAGGCGGGCTCGCAGTCGTAGCCGGGATTAATCAGGTAGTTGGTGCGCGGATGATGCTCGGCCTTCAGGTCGCGCCGCACACCGAGATACAGGACTCCCAAAGCCGGGGACATCTCGAAGCGCCGAGTGCGATCGACGGTCTTGGAGTGAAGGTGCTCGGCGCCGACCAGCTCGATCATCGTGCGCTTCAGGTCCGCATCCGAGATCACGATCGGCGCCCGGATGAAACGCCGCCCCAGGTGCCTGCTGTCCAGCTCGACTCCCTCGACCTTGCCGTCGCGCACGGCGATGCGTTCGACCTTGGTTAGCAGTAGAAGCTTGCCTCCGTATCGCTCGACCGCGTCGGCCAATCGATCCGAGATGACCTGTCCGCCGCCTTTGGGATAGTAGGCGCCCTCCATGTAATGGAGCGCGATGGCCGCATGGACCAGGAGCGAAGCGCGGCTCGGCGGCATGGCGTAGGTGCCGTTTTGGGCGGTCAGGACCGCCCTTAGCCGCGCGTCCTTGGTGCAGGAGTCGAGGAATTCGCCCAAGGTGGCATTTCTCCAGCGCAGGAGCATCAATGAGCGGATCAGCGTCGATGGGGCCTGGGCCGGATTTCCCATGAGCTTCGAAAACCGATCCATCTGGCGAAGCAGCGTGAGGTAGCGGTCGATGCCACGTCGCTCGCGCGGGAAGTATTCGCAGAGACGGTCGCGAAAAACCTCCATCCCCTTGGGAATCTTGAACACAAAGTCGGGAAAGATCAGCGTGTCGTATCCGTCCGGATCCAATTCTTCGAACTCCAGATCTGCGATTCCCGCGGCGCGCATCACCCTGGTCAGCATCCCATCGGCCTGGCAAGCGCCGATGTAGTGGAGCCCGATATCGAACTCGTAGCCTCTGCGCCGGAAGATAGTGGCGTTGCCGCCGGCCACGCTGTGCTGGTCCACGACCAGAACTTTTTTGCCCCGGCGCGCGAGGATTGCCGCGGCGGTCAAGCCTCCGGTGCCCGCTCCCACCACAATAACGTCGAAGCGTTCGTCGTTCAGTTCTCGATAGCGATCGCTCATGGTTGTGGCCTCATGGGTTAGCCGGCGCAGCCGCTTGCGCTTGGTGGGGTTGCTTGTTAACGTTGTTAACATCAAATGTTAACGTTGTCAACATTTGCTCGTATCGCCGCCGGGAGGAATTATCGGGCTTGACGAAACGGATTTTGACTGCTCGGTCGCGGCGCGGCCGCCCCCAGACGGGCCGCCCTCGCCGCCCCTACCATCACGGCAACCTGCGCGAAGCGATCCTGCAAGCGGCGCTCAGGCTGGTCGAGGCCGTGGGTCCCGGCGGGCTCACGCTTCGTGCCACGGCGCGTTTGGCGGGAGTCTCGCAAGCCGCTCCCTACCGGCATTTCGCCGGCAAGGAAGCACTACTAGCAGCCGTCGCAGAGGAGGGGTTTCGAGCGCTGACTGCCATGCAGCGCGGTAGCGCGCGCCATAAGGGCGACCCTATCGAGCGCTTTCAGGCCTTAGGGCTGGCCTACATTGGCTTCGCGAGCAGCCACCCATCCCACTTTCGGGTAATGTTCGCGCCCGAAGTAGCCGACAAGGTTGCTTATCCCGCGCTAGCGAAGGCGGCGGCGGAAGCTTTTGGCCTGCTGGTGGATGTCATCGCGGAGTGCCAGAGGGCAGGAAAGGTGAAAGAGGGAGATCCGAAGGAGTTGGCGCTCGCCGCTTGGTCCGTTGTTCATGGGCTCTCGGCGCTCGTGGTTGACCGCCAACTATCCGAGCTGTACCCGGTGAAGGTCGAAGAGATGGCCAGGAGCGTGACGCAGCGCCTGTTCGACGGCCTGGTGTTAGGTTCGTGATCGGCTGGCAGTTCACAAACGGGTACTGCAAATTGTCGTTGACACACGGCTCCTGGAACTTTTCCGCTTCGTTTCCCGCCAGCCTTCGAGGCCGGATCGCTCCTACGGTGCAGCCGCTAGGGGTTCGAGTCGGATGGGGACCGTTTTGCACTTTTCGCCCCAAGTGAGAAGGCCGCTCCGAGTGTCGGCGCCCTCGAGGAAACGCACCCACCAGTCGGCCACGCCGTATTTCTCCCGCAGCAGCCGGTGGACCTTCGCGTGCGCCGCGGGATCAGGCAGCGCGCGGTATCGCCGGGTTTCGCCGCCTCGTTCGATCTCGACGATCGGGTGCGCGTCCATGTGCCGGATCCACCACTGAGCGTTGGCGTTGCCGGGGTGAATCCAGGAATACGGTCCGTCATCGACGATCCAGAGCCGCGCCTTGCGCACCGCTGCTGTGGGCGTCGGCTCGTGGACGACAACGACCTCTCGGCCAACTTCGATCAGGGCCAGGTGTGCGAGGACGTAAGTCACGCAGACGCCGGCCACGATCGCGGCGACGATGATCGCTTGTCTCATCGCGTGCGCGTCCAGATGCAGCCGGCCGCCACGAAGCTGCGCGTAGTCATTGAGGCCCCATAGTTTTCCCGACCTTCGGAGTGAACGCGATGTCCATCCTAATGCGCATCGACTTCGAGGACCAAACTGTTGTAAACGGACATGAATGCTCGGCCAGGAGTCTTAAGATGGCATTGAAGGTCGTCGGCGCCGGATTCGGACGAACCGGCACGCTCTCACTAAAGAGCGCGCTTGAAAAACTCGGCTTCGGCCCCTGCTATCACATGATGGAAGTTTTTCCGCGAGCCGATCACGCCGCGATGTGGCATCGGCTGGCATTCGGGCATCCGATGGACTGGGAGCTGATATTCCGCGACTTCCGCGCGACGGTCGATTGGCCGGGGGCGCGCTGGTGGCGCGAAATCGCCGCTCATTACCCGGAGGCGAAGGTGCTGCTGTCGGTGCGCGATCCGGAAAGCTGGTACAAGAGCGTGAACGATACCATTTACCAGCTGATGAAATTGCCACTGCACGACGGCGTGCCCGAAAACTTTCGGCTCCAGAGCGCGATGGTGCGCAAGGCAGTTCTCGCCGATACGTTCGACAACCGCTTCGAGGACAAGGCTCACGCGATCGAGGTGTTCGAGCGGCACAATCAAGCGGTCCGCGATGCGATCGATTCCGCGCGCCTGCTGGTGTTCGACGTGCGGGAAGGATGGACGCCGCTGTGCCGCTTCCTCGAGGCGCCCATCCCCGACGAACCGTTTCCGCGGCTCAACGACAGCGCGACGATGCAGGCGATGATCCGGCAGATGCAGGAGTCAGTCCGCCGGTCCCCAGACTGAGTTCTAAGAGGCCCCTTCGGCTTCGCTCAGGGCAGGCTCGATCCGGGCTGCGCCTGGGGACCGGGCCGCAGGCGCGGCAGAGGGATTTGTCGCGATGCGGGCCTCGTCGAGCAGGGACTCATCGAGGAGTTCTGTGGGCACCTGGCGCAGCTCCCAGATGATGCCGGCCGCTTCGAGCATCTTGAGCAGGTAGTAGGTGATGTCGATTTCCCACCAGAAAAAACCGTTGCGCGCTGCGGCCGGGTAATGATGGTGGTTGTTGTGCCATCCCTCGCCAAGCGTGACCATCGCGAGCGCGAAGCTGTTGCGGCTGTCGTCGCCGGTCTGGTAGCGGCGCCGGCCGAAGACGTGCGCCAGCGAATTGATGGTAAAGGTGCCGTGTCCAAGGACCACGGTCGAAATGAAAAAGCCCCAGATGAGCATTTGCGCGCCGGTCGTGTGCAGCCCCGGCGCGTGGCGCCGGAGAAAAGCCCCCAGCCCAAACAGCGCGAAGCCGACAATGGCCGGGACCAGCACGTCGAAGCGATCGAGAAACATCAGCTCCGGAAATTTCGCGAGGTCGCGGACCACGCGCAGCTCGGAGCGGAAGTTCGACTCCGACGTGATCCATCCGATGTGGCTCCAGATGAAACCATGCTGACGCGGCGAATGAACGTCGGCGGGCTCGTCGGAGCGCTGATGATGCAGCCGATGATGCGATGCCCACCATAGCGCCCCGCGCTGCACCGCCGCCGCGCCCATCACGGCGAACACGAACTGCGCGGCGCGCGAGGTCTTGAACGAGCGATGCGAAAAATAGCGATGGTAGAAGCCCGTGATCGCGAACATCCGGATGAAATACAGGGCGACCGCGACGCCCACCGCGACCGGGCTCCATCCGACCCAGATCACCCCGAGGCACATCAGATGAACTGCGACGTACGGGATGCATCGGAACCAGTCGGTCTTCTGCAGCAGGTCGGCCGCGGGACTGCCACCGGCCGAGGTGTCGAACCACCGCGCGATCGCAACCAGAAATCTGCGAGATGTAGCTGGTGTCCCTGAGGTCACGGCGTTTCTCCGCCCCGTGCCGGAATCAATCCCGCACGCCGGCTGCTGATGATGCCCAGATTTGCGGGGCTGAGTGAACCGGCACGAAATCGCTTCATTTGACCGGCGCAAGCATTTCGACGTCGTCGAAGCGCGTGTAATCGATGCTTCTGCCGCCATCAGGCTGGAGTATCAGCACGTCGGCGAAACGCGCGCCCCAAATGATTTCGTCAAGTGCGTAGGTATGCCGGGCATGAATGGTCTGAGAAAACGTCTCGTCGAGTCCGGTGATCGACACCACGATTTCAGGCTGGCTATTGGCAAGCGAGTCGTGCGTCGCGCCGAAAAGCGGACTGCCTTCGACGATGCGATGGACCGCGGTCCAGGAAAACACGAACATCGCGCTGCGGTTGCGCGTCATGGCCAGATCGTGGAAGCGGCGGAGGGATTCGCCCTCGACGGTGGTTTCATTGCGGGTGAAAACGACGTGAATATTCGCCTCGACGATTCGGTTCGCGCGCATGTTCGCCATCCGGATCATCAGGCTGGTGGTGCCGTCGCGCGGGCCGACGACCACATAGCGGCTGAATCTGACGCGCGCTGTGGGCCGCGAGAACTTCGCGAATACCAGCCCGGTCATCAGCGCCAGCGCGATCAGTCCGGTCAGCGCCTCGACGGAGACCATGATGTTCGACAGCAGCGTGACCGGCACCATCTTGCCGTAACCGATGGTCGCCATGGTCTGTACGCTGAAAAAAAACATGTCGGCGAACGAGCGGTAGTGGGCATTCTCGACCCCGCCGTCGAAGTAGTAGCCGATGGCAAACACAAGGTTGGCGATGATGAACGCCACGGCGATTATGCCGATCAGGGCCGGCCACGAAGCCGTCACCAGATAATGGTAGAGGTCGTCGAGCGCGCGGGTGGGCGCGCCGCGAATCGGACTGTCACCCTTCATGCCGAGGTTGATTGGCCGCTTGGGCATCGCGGCAGAATATAGCGGATGGCGTCCCTTGAGGGGACCACTTGCCCTGTTCGAACTTATATCAGCGCGGGCCAGCGGCCAGCCAGGACACGGTCGAAAGTCCTCAGTAAGCTGCTCAGGCGACGATGCGGTCGGAGAAGCCTTCGACGTCGTGGGTCATGATGATGAGGTCGCGGGAGCGGCCGCGGCGGTCCTCGACCCAGTCGGAAAGCATCGCCTCGACTTGAAAGCCCAAGCTCTCGAAAGCGGCGCGCGCGGCGCTCTGCTCGGTGGTCATCTGGGCGGTGATCTTTTTAAGTCCGAGCGAGCGCGCGAGATCGAATACTTCGGCCACCAGGCGCCTGCCGAGCCCGGTATTGCGGAAACGCGACGAGGTGATGACTCGAATTTCGCCGACGTTCCGGGTCCATCGCGCCTGATCAAGATGGACGCTGGCGTAGGCGGCGAGCTCGCCGTCAATCTCGGCCAGCAGCGTGAGGGTCTGCCCGTTCTTGATGTTATCGATCCACTGCCTCACGACGCTGCGGTCGGTGATGTCGGTGCGCAGGAAGAGCAGGTCGTCGGCGGGGAGCTTCTTGGCGAATTCGATTATCTTGTCGAGGTCGCTGGGTTCCATGACCCGAAGGGTCGCGCTACGGCCGTCGCGGAGTTTAATCTGGATTGGATAGGGGCGATTGGTCTTTATCTGCTCGGGCATTGAAACCTCCGGCAAACCGGTATGCGCAAGCGCGGCGATCGACAATGCGGGCAAAACGCATTCAATTTTTCAAGATTCAACTTTTCAAAAGTTGTCCAGCGTGAGGCCCCGATTTTAGATCAGCGCGGACGGCCCGGCAAGGGTCGCGGCGGCAAAACCTGGCTTGCATCTCAGCGGCCGTAAGGCCTAAGTTCAAAATTCGCGGCACTGTCATTTCCAGGACCTTCTCGACTGGGACGCGGTGGCACACCCGTATCCCCAGCTCGAGGAAAATCCGGCTCGGAGGTGAGTTCAAATGGCCGAAGCACCTGTATTTCCATCCGCCTCGAGCTATCGACTGTCGACTCAGGACGCAACCTTTATCTACGGCGAGTCGCAAAGCGGTCCGCTGCATATCGGGAATATCGGACTGTTCGAAGGCCGCCTCGATTTCAACGCCCTGCTGGGGCATTTCGAGGAACGGATGCATCTGGTGCCGCGCTACCGGCAGCGGCCGATCGAAGTTCCGCTGAATCTCGCGCACGCCATGATGGAAGACGACCCGGAATACTCGCTCGACAACCACGTGCATCTCCATCAACTGCCCGACGCGATGAGCGAAGGGGACGCGCTGGCCGAGATGATGCGCATCTATGAGAAACCGCTCGACTTCAAGCATCCCCTGTGGGAACTGCACACGTTCCACAACCTGGAAGGAAATCGCACGGCGCTGCTGTGGAAGGTGCATCATTGCCTGGTCGATGGCGTGTCGGGGGTCGAGCTGCTGAAAGTGATGTACGACTTTCGCGCGGAGCCGGCGGACATTGCCCAGCCGCCGGAGCCATGGGTGCCGGCGCGGCCGTCGAGCCTGATTCGGCGGTTCGGGGAGGCGGTGCGCGACCGGATCGACGGCGCGGTCAAATCAACGATCAACGCGGCGGTCGAAGCGGTCGAGGCTCCGGGCTGGGCGGTGGAGCGCGCGCGGCAACTGGGGGTGGCGGCGCGGCTGATGACCGAGCTGGCGACGCGGCGAATAGTGGCGACGCCGTGGAACTCGACGCCGGTTACGCAGGAACGGATCATGGCATGGACGAGTCAACCGTTCGCGGACTTTCGCGCGATCAGATCGGTGTTCGGCGGGTCGGTCAATGATGTCGTACTGGCAATTTTGACCGAGGGCGCCGCGCGCTACTTGCAGCATCATGGGTACGCCGTCGACGGACAGCAACTGCGCATTGGATGTCCGGTCAACGTGCGGCACAAAGAGGAAAGGACTTCGCTGGGGAATAGGGTCTCGATGATGTTCCCGAGCTCGCCGGCGGCGCCGATGGATATCGTCGAGCGGCTGAAATTGATCAGCGAGGAGACCGAGCGAATCAAGGCGGCAGGGCTGGCGCAGGCAGTGGAATCGTTATTGCAGCTCGGCGACGCAATTCCACCGAGCGTGATTGGTCCGGTAGCGCGCGCGGCGACCACGATGATAGACGCCGCCGGGCGGCTGACGAAGTGGATGGATTGGAAGCCGCGGCCGGACGGTTTCGGGCTGCCTGCATTGGGGGTCAATTTTATCGCGACCAACGTGCCGGGCGTGCAGGTGCCACAATATGTAAACGGACACGTTTGCCTGGACATGGTACCGCTGGTGCCGATCGGCGCCACGCTGGGATATGGAGTCGCAATACTAAGTTACTATCGGAATCTATACTTCGGAATGATGGCGGAGCCGCGGCTAATGCCCGACGTTGCACTGATGAAGGCGTTCGTCGATGACGCGTTTGCGGAGCTGAAGCGGCGATGCGTAGGAGATTCGGCGGAGAAAGCGCGACAGGAGCTGGCGCTGAAGAGCGCGTAGGATTTGCCGCGTTTGAGGAGCACGAGGCGGCGGTTGCCGTAGTCCGAGGTGAGGACGGGTTCGAGGTCGAGGGCGTCGCGCTGACGGGTCTTCCATACGTCGGCGGGCACGATGATGAAGCCGGGGGGCGCGTCGCCGAGACGGCCGTGGAGAACTGGCGCGTCGCGATCGAGGTAGAACAGCAGCGGCGCGATCTCTTCCTGAAATCCGTAAACGTAGAGCGGGTCGGCGGGTGCGACGACGCGGGCGATTTCTTCGGCGGCGGGCCGAAATGAATCGTCGCGGCATGAGCGGACTTCCATCCGCGGTATATAGACGAAGTTAAAAACGGCGAGCCCGGCGCATAGGGCGGCAAATGCCCGGGTCGCGGCGCGGCGCCATGCAAGCGGAGGGAGGGTGATGATCCACCACGCGAGCATTACCGCGGCCGCGGGCCATACCGGCAGCAGATAGGAGCGGCGCTTGTAGGCGGCGATGCTGAAGAAGACGACGGTAGCGAAGTAGAAGATCGCGAAGAGGCGGACGGCACCGAGGGCGCGGCCGGAGTCGCAGCGCGTGGGGGAACGATCGCCCTCACCCGCGCTGCGAAGCGCATCGCGGCCTTGCCCGGGGGTATAGGCAGGATCGAAGCGGCGCCGAGTGAGTAATGGAGTGAGTAATGCGTAAACGGCGGCGACCGGGACCATCAGGCTCAGCGGGGCGGAGTTGAGCAGTACGGGTTTGAGGTAGTACCACGGCGCCATCGCGCCCAGCGAGCCGAAGAAGCGGCCGACATTTTCGCTGTCGAGCTGACGATTGAGCAACGCGAAGCGTCCGCCGAAGTAACATGCAAGATACCAGCTCGAAGCGATCGCGGCGCCGAGGATGATCGCGCCGGGATCGAGCATCGTCAGGATCTGGCGTCCACGGCGCTCGGCGAACATGAAGATGAGGATTGAAACGCCGGGAAGAATTGCGCCGACGGGGCCCTTGGCGAGCACGCCGAGACCGATCGCAACCGCCATCAGATAGAGCGCGGGCAGGCTGGATTCGAAGCGCGCGGCGGGACCGGAAGAGGCCGCGTCGCGCGGCATCCACCACAGAAATGCGAACAGGGCGAGCGACTCGAAGAAGCACAGCGTCATGTCGACGCGGCCGTAGCGGCCCTGGCTGACGTACTGATAGGAGGCGGCGAGGGCGAGCCCGGCGAGGACGGCGGCGTCGATGCCGAGGAATTCGAACGCGAACAGCATCGTGAGGACCGCGCCGGCAACCGCGTAAAGCGCGGATGGGAGGCGAAGGTTGGCGGCGGTCACTTTGCGGATTGCGGCGAGGCGATCGATTGCGACCGCGGTCCAATGAAACAGCGGAGGCTTGTACATTGGGGCGACGCCGTTCTCGACCGGGAACAGGAGATGGCCGTGCTCAACCATCTGCTGGACGAACACG